>JAVRPG010000442.1:0-3307 GCA_032162325.1 Mycobacterium sp.
GCGCCTGTCTTGCGGCGTTAGGGGTTCAGGAGGAGGCGAAGCGGCTTGCCCTCGAAGTAGCAGAGCGGGACGGTGTGGACCTCCAGTTACGTGTCGGACTTAACTCCGGTCAGGTGATCGCCGGTGAGATCGGTTCAGGCGCCTTGGGTTACACCGCGATCGGTGAGCAGGTCGGAATGGCTCAGCGGATGGAGTCGGTCGCCCCGCCGGGCGGTGTGATGCTCAGCGCGTCCACCGCGCGACTGGTCAATAGCTCAGCAGCCTTGGGCGAGGCCGAGTTGGTTCAGATCAAGGGTGCCGACGAGCCGGTGCCCGCCCATCGCCTGTTGGGCATCGGCGACCGGCATCGCGCCGTCGGGCGCGCGGAGTCGAATCTTGTTGGGCGGCAGTGGGAAATGGCCGCCGCTGAGGGCCAGCTGCAGCGCGCCGTCGATGGCCACGGCGCTGTGGTCGCCCTGGTGGGGTCACCGGGCATTGGCAAGAGCCGTCTGGTGCGCGAGGTTACGGCGATGGCAGCCACCCGTGGTGTCGAGGTGTTCACCGCCTCCTGCGAGTCGCACACCAGCCAGGTCCCGTTCTATGCCGTGGCGCGGCTGTTGCGCGCGGCATTTGGTGTCGACGAGCTTGACGGGCAGGCTGCCCGCGACCGAACGCGCGCCCAGGTTCCCGACGCCGACAACGAGGACTTGGCGCTCTTCGATGACCTGCTGGGGATCGCCGATCCGGATGTGCAGCTTCCGAGGATTGATCCGGATGCTCGTCGGCGGCGGTTGACCGGATTGGTGAATGCCGCATCGTTGGCCCGCAAAACCCCGGCGCTCTCTTACATCATCGAGGACGCCCACTGGATCGATGAGGTCAGCGAGTCGATGCTGACCGAGTTCCTCATGGTGATCCCGCAGTCGCCGTCGCTGGTGCTGGTCACCTACCGTCCGGAATATCGGGGGGCGTTGAGCCGGGTGGCCGGTGCTCAAACCATAGTCCTTGCGTCCCTGAGCGATTCAGAGACCACCGCGCTGGTCGCAGAGCTGCTCGGGTCAGAACCGTCTGTTGAGGCATTGGGCCACACGATCGTCGAGAGGGCCGCTGGCAATCCGTTCTTCGCCGAAGAGATCGTGCACGAGTTGGCCGAGCGCGGCGTGCTGAAAGGGAAGTCGGGAACATACATCTCGACGGCAGAGGCTATTGAGTTGAGTGTGCCTGCCACGCTGCAGGCGACCATCGCCGCGCGCATCGACCGCCTCCGCCTGTCCGCCAAACGCACGTTGAGCGCCGGGGCGGTCATCGGGTCACGGTTTAACCCCGACCTGCTGACCGCGCTCGGGGTCGAACCGTCGTGCCTATCGGGCGTTGGCCGCGGACGCCCGCGGTGTCGCTGCCGATCGTGAGGCCTCGGTGCGCGCCGCCCCACTCACGTCGCTCCGGGAAGCATTCGCCGACAGCGAGGCGACCCGACGCCCGCTGGCGTATCACGGCGGCTACCGGCTGCCCGAGCGGATCACCGCGACGCTGGATGCCCTGCGCGGTGGCGACGACGGGGTTGCGCAGCTGCTGTCCCCCGCCGCGGATTTCCTCGACGCGATCGCGAACCACAACCACACCGCGCGGCGGGACGCCGAATACGCGCTGGCCCGGGTGGACGCAGCGGCCGCCATGGTGAATGGACCGCAAGCGGCAGGCGCGCAACTGTTTTCACAGCAGCTTCACGAGGCCTCCGCTTCGCGGTTCGGTGAATTCCGTCGTCCCGACCTGACAGGCTCGCTGCTGGCGGCCGTCGCCATGGTGCGTGGCCACCTGACGTGGACATCGGCGGTGCTGCGGCACGCCGTCCGACTGTCGTCGGCCACCGCGTTGGGGGTGGCCGCGGACCGCTTCGGCGCGCTTTCGCACGGCGAGTGGATCGCATTGACCGTGCTGATGGTGCTGCGTCCCGAGATGGCACACACCTACACCCGTTGCGTCGGGAGGGTGGCGGGCATCGCCGTCGGGATCGTGATCGCGTCGGCGTTGACTTTGGTGTGGCAGCCGACGGGCTCATCGGCTGCCGTCGTGGCGGTGGTGTTCCTCGCGGTGACCTACGGGGTGGCCCGGTTCGGGTACCTCGCGGTGAGCGCGGCGTTGGCCGCGAGCGTCGCGTTCCTGCTGGACATCGACGCCGCGGCGGCCGGTGCGGCCATCGAAGACCTCTTGTTCGCGGTCGTCATCGGCGGCGGACTGGCGGTGGTGGCCCATGTCGTGCTGCCGGATCACGAGTTGATACGGCTGCGCCAGCGAGCCGGTGAATTGCTGAAGACCGAAATCGACTACGCGGCAGCGGTCGTCAAGGCGTTCGTACACGAGCTCGATCACCCCGCAGAAGCGTTGTCGGCGGCGTGGCAGCGAGCGTTCCGCGCGCGTGCAGCGTTTGAAGCGGCATCAGGGGCGACGCGGGCGGATTCGCGTGAGCTGCGTTTGTGGCTGCGGTCGTATCGAGCGGCGCTGAACGCCGTCACCAGCGCGTGCACGTCCCTGGAGAGCAGCTTGTCCAGTGAGCCGTCGGCGGCACTCACGCCCGAATTCATTGCCGCCGTTGATGATTACGTGGACGCGCTGCGCGGCGCGCCTCCGGGCGCGGCCACGCCATGGACCGTTGACATCGACGAGTTGACTGCCGCGAATCAGCAGGTGCGCGAGGCAGGGGCGCGGCTCTCCGGCGACAACGCGGCGGCGCGGGTGCTCGTCGTCGAGGTCGCGACGATCACCAGGAGCCTGGCAGGCATCGCCGCTACTCGCGAGCCCAGTTCGTCCTGATCGGCAGCGCTTAGCACGCGGCTCTGACATATTTCTGTCTTGGCGGCGGGTTGTCCACAGATCGGATTTCGTCCACAGGCCGAGTGCTGGTCGGTCGTGTTTGGCACATGTGTTCGATAGCGTTGGGGTATGGCCGAATTCGTCACCGCAGAGGCGGCGCGTGAGCGGTTTCGCGCGCTGGCCGATCAGGTTGACGCTGCCCATAACGAGATGCGCGCCCTGTCCTCTGCTGAGGTGGGCAACGACTTTCGGGTGGAGCTAGCAGAGCGGCTGGAGACCCAGGAGCGCACCAACCGCGGCCTGATGTATCGGGCGTTCGGCCAGATCGCCGACCCACCCGATGAGGCGGGGATGGCCCCGGTGCTCGTGAACAGTCTGGCGGCGCGGTTGCGTGTGCCACCCAAAGAGATCAAACGCCGCATGAAACTGGCCGGGCGCATCCGCCCGCGCCGCCAACTGACCGGCCCACCACTGCCACCCGAGCTGCCCCGGGTGGCCGCCGCCGTCGAGGCCGGGG
>JAVRPG010000443.1:0-5634 GCA_032162325.1 Mycobacterium sp.
AAGGCCAACTAGGACTTGCCGCAGGCGTTCGGCGAAGATGGGTAGGTGCCGACAACATCTCGACCACGACGAAGGTCGAGTTCGGGGGCACGCGTCGCCGACCTGATCGGCGATCGCCCGCTGAGCGCGCGATCGGTCCTTGCGACGGCGTTACTTGGCGCCGACCAGCCCCACCTCACGGTCGGAGAACTGGTCGCGATTGCCTCACTCTTCGGCATCAGCGACGGCGCCGCCCGCACGTGCTTGTGGCGGATGGTCTCCAACGGGGAACTCGCGAGCGACGACGGCACCTACGCGCTCGCAGGAGGCTTGCTCGAACGGCGCCAACGCGTCGATGAGGCGTCCCGGATCGACGATCAAGCCGCCCCGCCGTGGGACGGGTCGTGGGAGCTGGCGGTCGTCTCGTTGGAACGCCGATCGGCGGCCGACCGGCTTGCACTGCGCAAGGCCGCAACGGCGCTGCACCTCGCCGAACTACGCGAGGGTGTCTGGATTCGCCCGGACAATCTGGACCGGGACCGCTTGCCAACGCTGCGCGCAGTGCTGGACCGGCAATGTGTTCACTTCCACAATGCCGCTACCGGCATCCCCGCCGATACGGTGAGATCCCTATTCAGCCTTGATGATTGGGCCGCCGACGCACGGAGGCTGACGCTCGCCGTGCGCGACGAACTCGGCGCCGAAGCGGTCGCAGCCGACGACTTCACCTATCAGTTCGGACTGTCCGTCACCGTGGTTCGCCATCTGCAACTCGATCCGCTCCTACCCTCCGAGCTCATCCCGCTGGAATGGCCGGGACAGGATCTGCGCAGCGCATACCGTCGCTTCGACGAGGTGTTCAAGCAACGACTGAGCAGTGCCTTCCGCTGACGGCCCAGCTCGCGCAGATTCAGGCGCGCAGAATGGGTTTCAGCGCGTCGAGCACCGCCGCATCCTCGATGGTCGACGGCACTGGTTCGTCGCGGCCGTCGGCGATGCCCCGCATGGTCTTGCGCAGGATCTTGCCCGACCGGGTCTTCGGCAGCGCGGGAACGACGTCGACGAGCCTGAAACAGGCCACCGCGCCGATGTTTTCGCGCACGGCCTCGATCAGTTCGTCCGCCAGCCGCTCGGCCGTCGCACCGGCCTTGAGCACGACGAAACCGCGCGGCACCTGGCCCTTGATCTCGTCGGCGACGCCGATCACCGCACACTCCGCGACTGCCGGATGCCCGGCCAGCACCGCCTCGATCGATCCCGTCGACATCCGGTGTCCCGCAACGTTGATCACGTCGTCGGTGCGGCCCATCACGAACAGGTAGCCGTCCTCGTCGAAGTACCCGCCGTCGCCGGTCAGGTAGTACCCGGGGAACGCCGACAGATAGGAGGCGACGTAGCGGTCGTCGTCGCCCCACAATGTCGGCAGGGTGCCCGGCGGCAGCGGCAGCCGCACGCAGATCGCGCCTTCTTCGTTCGGGTCGCACTCCGAGCCGTCCGGCCGCAGGATCCGCACGTCGTAGCCGGGCATCGGCACCGACGCGGAGCCGGGCTTGATGGGCAGCGGTTCGACACCCATCGGGTTGGCGGCAATGCTCCAGCCGGTTTCTGTCTGCCACCAGTGGTCCACGACTGGGATGCCGAGTATGTCCGACGCCCAGCCGTAGGTGCTGGGGTCGAGGCGTTCGCCGGCCTGGAACAGGTACTTCAGCGCCGACAGGTCGTACTTGCCGAGGTGCAGGCCCTCGGGGTCTTCCTTCTTGATCGCGCGGATCGCCGTCGGCGCGGTGAACATCGCCTTGACGCCGTGTTCGGAGGCGACACGCCAGAACGCGCCCGCATCCGGGGTGCCGACGGGCTTGCCCTCGTACAGCACGGTCGTCGCACCCAATAACAGTGGCCCGTACACGATGTAGGAGTGGCCGACGACCCAGCCGACATCGGATGCGGCCCAATAGGTTTCGCCAGGGTGCGTGTCGTAGATGTTGCGCATGCTCCACAGCAGCGCCACCGCGTGCCCACCGTTGTCGCGGACGATGCCCTTCGGCTTACCGGTGGTGCCGGACGTGTACAGCACATACAGAGGATCGGTCGCGGCGACCGGAACCGCGTCGACGGGCTGAGCATCGGCCATCAGCTCGCGCCAGTCGTGGTCGCGGCCCGCGAGCGGCTCGCATCGCCGCTGCTCGCGCTGCAGGATGACGCACGCCGGCGGGGCGTGCTCGGCGATCTCGAGCGCGGTGTCGAGCATCGGCTTGTAGTCGACGGTCCTGGTCGGTTCGACGCCGCACGAGGACGACACGATGACGGCCGGTTGCGCGTCGTCGATGCGCGCCGCGAGTTCGTGCGCGGCGAACCCGCCGAACACCACCGAATGCACGGCGCCGAGCCGTGCACACGCGAGCATCGCGATCACCGCCTCGGGGACCATCGGCATGTAGATGACGACCCGGTCGCCCTTGCCGACGCCCAACCCGCGCAGCGCACCGGCGAAGCGCGCGGTCTCGTCCAGCAACTCGCGGTACGTGTAGGTGCGCTGAGAGCCGGTGACCGGCGAGTCGTAGATCAGGGCCGGCTGCTCGGCGCGGCCGCTGTCGACGTGGCGGTCCAGCGCGTTGGCGCAGGTGTTCAGCTCGCCGTCGGGAAACCACCGGTAGAACGGTGGGTTGGAGTCGTCGAGGACGCGCTGCGGTTCGCGGGTCCACGTCACCGCCCGCGCGGCGTCGGCCCAAAAAGCCGTGGGGTCGGCGATGCTGGCGTTGAACAAGTCCCGATAACCGCCCATACCCGGAACGGTAGCGCGACGGCTGTTCTCTATAGTCCGATTCATGACCTCTGAGCCACCGCCGATCGCCGGGGTGCGCCGGTCGGTCGTCGAAGCCCGCGGTGTGCGGTTCCACGTGACCGAGGCCGGTCCGGCCGACGGACGCCCCGTCCTCGCACTACACGGCTGGCCGCAGCACCACTGGGAGTATCGGGACCTGCTGGCCGATCCGCCGCTGGGGATGCGCATCATCGTTCCCGACCTGCCGGGCTACGGCTGGTCCGGGCCGGCCCCGCACAAGTGGGCGAAGGAGGATGTCGCCAGCGACGTACTGGCCCTGCTCGATGCGCTCGGCCTCGACCGGGTGCTGCTGGTCGCTCACGACTGGGGCGCCTTCGTGGGGTACTTGATGGTGCTGCGGGCACCGGAGCGTTTCGACGGTTATCTCGCGCTGAACATGGCCCATCCGTGGGTGCCCGCGCGTTCGGTGCTTCCGCAGTTTTGGCGGTTCTGGTATCAGCTGCCACTGGCGTCGTTCGGGGTTCTGGTGCAACAGCGCACCGGGTATGTCGAGCGGGTGATTTTGGGAAAGGGGTCGAACATGGGCCCCGAGGCGGCGCGCGTCTTCGCTGACCGCTTTCGCGACCCTGTCTGTGCGCGAGCGGGTCGTGACACCTATCGAACGTTCCTTCTTCGCGAGATACCTCAGGGCGCAAGGAATCCCGAGACCCGGCGGGCGACGGTGCCGATCCGCGCTTTGTACGGAACCGGCGATTTCGCCGTTCATCGATCGTTCATCGCGCCCGAAACCGCCAATGCCGACGACTACACGGTGGAAACCGTGGACGCCACTCACTTCATTGTCGACGAACGACCAGACCTGGTGCGGGCCAGGCTGATTGCGCTCGCTGAGGAGACGTCGCGTTAAATGCGAGCCGGCCCCGCTACTGCTTTATCCTGGCAGGCCCTGTTCCTCTGTAGGCAGGGGGGCAGGTCCCTTGATGCCGGGCACGGCAACCGCAACTGGAGTCGTCGGGACGGTTGCGGTCACGGTGACACCGGTCGTCATCCCCGAACTGGCTACTGAGCCGGCGCCTGCCGGCTCTTGACCTGCCACCACACCGAGCACACCTAGCGTAACGGCGGCACTGGTGCCGACCACTGCCAGTAGCTTGACCTCGGTCTTCTTCATATCGCCTGGCTCCAATCCATAGAAACACTATCTATATAGGTCCAATATCAAGCGGCCCGTCAGTTATTCCCATCAGCCGACTCGTTCTGGCCGATGTGCCGCTGGGGATGCGGGTGCAGCCACTCGAACCTGCCGTCTTCTCCGACCCGCCAGAAGGCTGGACCACCAACTCCGAGCTCAGACGATCTCGGAGTTGGGATCGAGCCCCGCCAGCACACGCCCGTAGACCTCGTCGCCGCTGTTGGGCTGTATGGCCGCATGCTGATGCAGCACGTTGATGTCGCGGAAGTACCGCTGGATGTCGGCGGCGAGCAGGGTGTGCGACGCACTGCTGGCCTCGAATAGCTAATTGACGCATGCGCGGGACAGGCTCGCGATGTGGCCGATGTAGGCACGGGCCTGCGCGCGCTCCATGATCGTCGGAGACCTGTGGAGGGCTCCGCCATACAGCGCGCTGAGCCGGCTCGTGAACATCTCGGCGGCGTCGAGGTCATACTGTGCCTTGGCCAGTTGGTGATGGAGCAACGGGGCCTCGGCGGCTTTCGGCCATGCGGTGTAGGTGATGGCCCCACGCGTCGGCAGAGTCTGCATGAAGCAGTCCATCGCTCCGCGTGCCATTCCGAGCAGCGCGGGTGCGCTCTGTGCGTTGATGAACATCACCCACGGCCGGTTGAAGTAGGGCACACGCGAGTATCGCCGTGTCGGATAGCGGCCCTCGGCAAGGTCTTCGACAAGGATTCAGCGCGCTGCAGGGACGAACGCGTCGTTGACCGTTGCGATGTTGGTGGCCGTTCCCGCCATTCCGGCTGCGCGCCAGTTGTCCTGATGCTCCACCTCGGTGGTGGGCAGCAGCAACACTCGCAGCCCCGACTCCTCCTCGCCGGGCACGACGCACGCAGCGGCGTACCAATTGCTGTGGACGCCAGCGGTATTCCACGTCCACTGACCGGTGACGCGATAGCCACCGTCGACGGGCACCGCCTGGCCGGTGGGCGCGATGGTCGTGGTAATCCTCAGGTCGGGCGTCGCGTACAACTCGTCCGCCGCCTCATCGGCAAGGAGGGCGGGAATGACATTGCTGGCCACCATGATTGTGCACATCCAGCCGGTGGACGGGCAGCCACGCGAGATCTGCGCGAGGACTTCGGCGATGATGTCCTCGCTCGCCTGGTAGCCGCCGACGTCGGTTGGCATCGCGAGCCGGAACACCCCGGCTTCGGTCAGGTCGCGCAGGTTGTCGGGATGCATGCGGCGGAGCCGTTCGGTCTCGGGCGCTCGGGCGCGTATTTGATCCACCAGCGCATTGACCTGTGCGAGTACACCTTCGGCGATGCGGGGGGCGTGTGACGGAAGGCTTTGAAGCACAGCTGACATCGGAATGGCTCCTCGGTTGAAGTCGGGGGTCTCCGTTAACGACGGGCAGCTAGCCCGAAGTTCCCCCCTGTAGGGCGGGCGTGAATCGCGGTGTGCTTTGTGAGCAGGCGTTTCGCGTTCCGGTGTGGCGTCGTGCGTACTCATGTAACGTCTGAACTATCTCGGCGTGTCGTCCACTGTTTCAGTGATTGTCAGATGCTGACTGTGCTAGAAAGTAAGCATGTATGTGACGTCGGTGCCGAACCGGGGGTCACCGCCGGCGGTGTTGCTGCGCGAAAGCTACCGCGACGAGGGCAAGGTGAAAACCCGTACCCTGGCCAACCTGTCC
>JAVRPG010000444.1:0-4833 GCA_032162325.1 Mycobacterium sp.
GGCAAGGGGCGCGTAGCTCAGTGGTAGAGCTCTGGTTTTACACACCAGCGGTCGGCGGTTCGATACCGTCCGCGCCCACCGATCACTCCGGCGGAGCGAAGAACTCCAATGCGATGCCGTCGGGATCCCGGAAGCTCAAGCCCGACCCGTAAGGGGCGTCCACGATTCCGCCGTGCTCGATGCCGAGGCTCTCCAGCCGCTCGACCCAGGTCTGCAGCTCGGCGCGACTCGCGCACCCGAATCCGACGTGGTCCAGCCCGGTCTGAAACTCGGTGAAGCTGTCATCTCCGGCGGCCTGGTCATGCTGATGGATACCGAACAGCGTGCCGTTGTCGAACGTCCAGACCAGATGTCGGAAGCCCGTGTCGGTGTGCTCGTCGAGCGCCGGTTCGGCACCGATCAGTGCTTGGTACCAGGGTCCGCTGACGCCGAGGTCGCGCACCGTGAGCGCGACATGGTTGAGCGCCGGGAAGGCCATCGTGGACTCCTCACTATTCACATCGCAAAGTCGTGCAAAATACGTCGCCGGGCGGCGCCCGGTTCACCTGTGATCATTGACCCTGAGGCCGGAAAAATGGGCAAAAATCGAGGAGAGCCGCGGCACGCGGGTCAGACGATTCGCCTGCCGCGGCGCGCCCGGGCCCGCATGTCGCGCAGATACAGCTCGTAGCCGAGGGTCCACAGCTCACGTGGAATGACCCGGTCGGCGAGCCGCAGCGCCGTCAACAACCACTCGAACTTGCGTTGTTGTGCGGCCGTCCACGAAAACCGCATTTGCGAGCGGAACTCGGGGGGCAGAAAGCCCGCCGTCGCGAACAGATTGAGTCGGCCCGCAAGCAGTCGCAGGGGGGCGGGCAGAAACGCCATCGTGGCCACTCCGTGCAGATGCTCGCGCACCGGCGGGTCGATCCGAAGGTCGTCGAGCGACCGTTTCCAGAACTCGTCGAACGCCGCCCGATCCGGTGGCCACATGTCGTCTCGGACCTGCAGCGTGGTGCCCAGTGTCTTCGCGTCCTGATACACCGCATCGGCGGAGTCATCATCGAGGGGCCCGTACAGAAACTCGTGTTGGTCGATGTAATAGCGGTACAGGCAGGCGGCCACCCACAGCTGCAGCCGAGGGTCGAATGCGTTGTAGGACACCGGACTTGATTTAGTCGACCGGACCAACGCGTGCACCCTGTCGACCTCGTCGCGGATCAGCGCGCGATCCGCGTCCGTGCCGAGGGTGGCCGCGGCAAGATACGTCCCGGTTGTTCGGGCCCGTTTGAGCGGGTGCTTGTACACGTTGCCGCTGTCCACCGGGCTCTCCAGCACGCCGTAGCCGACCGCGGGCGACGCCAGCTGCATGATCACGTTCGCCGCAGGCAGCAGCACCGCGGCGGGGTTCAGCAAATCGACGACCCGGGTCGGGCGCGCCGGTGGACCCAGCCTCATGAACTCGAGTAGACCACTTGTGAGACGCTCCCGGGGTGTTTGCGCCAGCATGTCGGGGCCGGTTCGCGGGGATCGCGGCCGGCTACTTCGCTGACCTGCTGTTCGGTGATCCGGGTCGCGGTCACCCGGTGGCGCTGTTCGGCAGCGGCGCAGCGGCTTTGGAGCGGCTGACCTACGCCGATTCCCGCCGCGCCGGGGCGCTGCACGCAGGTGCGCTGCTCGGGGCCCTCGGTGTGCTGGGTCTCACCGTCGAGCGGGCAGCCGGGCGACGCGGGACGGGGTGGACGGCCGCGGCCACCGCAGCGGCGACGTTCGTAGCGGTTGGCGGAACGTCGTTGAGCCGCACAGGCGACCAGATGGCCGGCCTGCTGGACGCCGGAGACGTCGCAGGCGCCCGGCGCCTGTTGCCGTCGCTGTGCGGACGCGACCCGGCCGCGCTCGACTCGGCCGGGCTGGCACGGGCGGCGCTTGAATCGGTCGCCGAAAACACCTCTGACGCACACGTCGCGCCGGCATTGTGGGCCGCGGCAGGCGGGGTGCCTGCGGTGCTGGTGTACCGCGGCACCAATACGCTGGACGCGATGATCGGCAACCGGTCGCCGCGATATGCCCGATTCGGCTGGGCTGCAGCTCGTTTCGACGATGCCGCCAACTTCGTAGCGGCTCGCGTGACGGCGCTGCTGGTGGCGACGTGCGCGCCGCTGGTTGGCGGATCGCCTGCCGAAGCACTCCGCGCGTGGCGCCGCGACGCGGCCCGCCACCCCAGCCCCAACGCGGGTGTGGTGGAGGCGGCCTTCGCCGGAGCGCTGGGCGTGCGGCTCGGCGGGCCGACACAGTACGCACACGACCTGGAGATCCGGCCGACGCTCGGCGACGGGCGAGCGCCGGCGGTTTCGGATCTCGCGCGGGCGGTTCGGCTGTCGCGAATGGTGCAGGCTGCGGCCGCGGTCGTCGCGGTGTGCCTCAGTGCCGCCGGCCGTAGCGGTCGGCGAGCTTCTCCTCGGTCGTGAGCGGGGCACCGGCCGCGTCCGACGCCGCGGCCCTCTCCCGTCGGCGCTGCCGAATCTCGGCGTACACGAAGTAGCCCAACAGAATCGGGGCCACGATGCCGAACGCGATCCACTGGATGCCGTACGACAGGAATGGACCGGCATCGAGGTGGGGCAGGCTGATCACGCCGAGGCCGCCGGGCTGATCCTCGACCAGTTGAAGATACGAGCCTGCCAGCGGCACACCCGTGACGGCCGAGACTTGCACGGTGCTGATCGAATACACCTGCTGCGCACCGTCTTGTCGGAACGGATCCTTTCCCTGCGTGACCGGTTCGGAGTCGCGCAGCCTCGCGGTGATCGTCACCGATCCGGCCGGAGGCGGCGCGAACGTCGGCACCCGTGAACCTTGGACGGGTCGCACGTATCCGCGGTCGACCAACACCACGGGGCCACCGTCGACGGCGAACGGCGTCAGCACCTCGAACGCGGGATCACCGTCGACGACGCGGAGCCGGGCCAGCACCTGCGCGTCGGGCAGATAGTGCCCGGTCGCCGTGACCCGCCGCCATTGAGCGTCCGGTGCCGACGAATCCTGGTGCGGCAGAACGGTTGTCACCGGCACCGGGTCGGCAGTGAGCGAGTGCGAAATCTGGGCATTCTCCCGCGATGTCTTGGTGTTCTTGCCCAGCTGCCAGGGCGCCAGTACGGTGAAACACAGGTAGGCGAACGCGATCACCACCACGAACAGGGCCAGCCAGGCCGGCCGCAACAGAAACGCCCAGCGCTGGAATATATTTCGATTCTTCACTGCGTTCATCGTAGGTCTAGCTCGCGATTCCCCGACCGGCCAGCTGTTCGTCCACCCAGTCGTGCAGCCCGGGCAGGGCAGCCGCGATCACGGCGAACACGTCTTCGAAGTCGTCATGGGTGCCGTAGTACGGGTCTTCGACGTCGAGGGCGTGCGCCGCCGACCGCGGATCGAACGACCGCAGCATCCGGATCTTGTTGGCGGGCACGCCCATTTCGCGCAGCATCCGTGCGTGGTTGCGGCCAAGTGCGACGACCAGATCGGCCGACACGTGCCCGTTGTCGACCTGGGCGGCGCAGTGCGCACTGGGATAGCCGTGTTCGCGCAGCACGGCCGACGCCCGGTGGTCGGCGGGGTCGCCGGCATGCCAGCCCCCGGTCCCGGCGCTCGTGACTCGCACCGCGTCGGACAGGCCGCGCTCGTTGATCTCGTGGGCGAACATCTTCTCCGCCATCGGCGACCGGCAGATGTTGCCGGAGCAGATGAAGGTGACGTGCAGCGGCTCAGACACCCAACACCTCACGAAGGTCGGCGATGGAACTGACGTGGGCCAGCGCGCTCACGGCGTGCGGGTCCGTGAAGTCCTCGCGCCCGTAACCCCAGCCGACAACGACGGTGTCGATGCCGTGCTCTGCCGCGCCCTCGACGTCGTGAGACCGGTCGCCGACCATCAACACGCGGTCGGGCAGGGGGTGCAGTTGGGCGAGCGCGTGCGCGACCACATCGGACTTGGTCGCCCGGGAGCCGTCGACGCTGGCGCCGGCGATGACCTCGAAGTGCCTGTCGAGTCCGAAGTGCGCGAGGATCCGCCGCGCCGTCGGTTCCGCCTTCGAGGTTGCCACGGCCAACCGCACACCGGCGGACTGCAGGTCGGCGAGCAGCGCGTCCACGCCGTCGAAGAGCCTGTTCATCGCCCAGCCACGGGCGCTGTAGTCCGCGCGGTAGGCGGCGATCGCGGCGTCCGCGTCCTTGCCGAGACCCATCTCGCGCAACGTGTGATGCATCGGAGGGCCGACGATACGGCCGGCCAGATCACCGTCGGGTACCACCGCACCAATCTCGCCGAGTGCGTGCCGGAAGCTGGACACAATGCCCTGCGCAGAGTCGGTCAGGGTGCCGTCGAGGTCGAAGATCACCAACTGCGGGCGTGCCGCGACGGTACTGCGCAGGGTTTCTGTCACGACTCCATTCTCCGTTACCTGAAATGTGGCTGTTTGTGAGGTTGCGCATTTCAGGCAGCCTCTCCTTGCGGAGAGGCGGTCCCCGTCTTGCTGATGTGCGGGGTTGACGCTTCGTCGCCTCCTGCCGTCCCCGCCACTGTGGTGGTGGGGCAGGTCTTCTGGTTGGCTCCACGTCCGTGTCCAGCCATGATGCTGGCGGCCGGTCTACTCCCGGTACCGGTCCCAATTCGACCACCACTGCTGGTGGTCTCGCTGAGGCGGGCGAGATTGATCGCCGCGTTCAGATCCCGATCGATCGGCGGGCATCCATTGCGGCAGAGGTAGGTGCGATCACGCAGCCGGAGTTTGGTTTTCACCCCGCAGCGCGAGCACAGTTGGGTTGATGGAAACAACCTGGGTGCGGTCACCAGCTCGG
>JAVRPG010000445.1:0-2500 GCA_032162325.1 Mycobacterium sp.
GTCGACCAGTGTGCTCTGATGATTGATGAAGAACACCGCGGGCCGGTGCGCCGTGTGCTCCTCGCCAATCACGTCGACCTTGATATTGCCGAGTTGCCCTGCAAGGCGGCCGAACAGGGACGTGGCCAGGTCGACCCCACCCCGTCTGTCGTTCGTCAACACCCCGACGACCGTGCCCGCCCCCACCGCCGCGGCGAAACCACCGATCAAGCCCGTCGTCCGGACCAGCGACATCGGATGGAATTGGCTTCGCTTGCCCCGGAACCGCACAACCTGCCATCCGTGTTCACCGGCGTGGCGGGCCAGCTCCGACCCCGGGTTGATCGGGTGCGGGAAGCCGACCGCGTCGAGGAAGGCCACATCCTCGTCGCCGTTGGCGTACGCGTGGCAGTTTTTCAGCGGGATCTTTTCGCGTCTGGCGAACTCTGTGACCGCGGCTCGCTTGCCGTCCCCCCACGGGGGGCGTCCTGCTATGCCACCGGTGAGCACACCATGCTCGGTCTCGAGCTCCGTGCACAAGACATGGTCGATGCCCAATTCGGTCGCCATGGGCTGCACCTGCATGCGTGTCGCCGATGTCGCGATGACTATGGTGTGGCCCTTGTTTTGGTGGGCGCGCACCAGCCGCCATGTCCCATGGAACAGCGCACCGGCGATTTCCTGGGCGAACAGTTGTTGCCCGAGTTCCAGCAGCTCGTCGTCGGTGCGGCCCACCCAACCCCGGATCCCCTCCAGCATCAGGTCTTTGAAGGCGGTTTCGTCGAGGGGGCCGCCGAGCGCCGCGCGCATCGTGCGGTCAAACTCGTCTGGTCCTAATTCGAAGTTTCGAGCGCGGTGCGTGATCAGAGCGTTGGCCGAATATCCCTGGATCAGGGTTCCGTCGAAGTCGAAGAACGCCGCGATCTCAGGGCCGCCAGGGCCGGCCTTGACGGCCTCGATGAGCTCCTCGACCGAGATCACCGGCGGTGAGGGTGTCATCTCGCTTCGTCTCCCCTTTGTGGGTGGGGCCACTGCTTCTGGGGTCGACCCGGCAGCCCGGACCCGACACCGCGCCGCATGCCTGGGTTGGGGCGGAGGCGCACGCGGTGCCGGGCGGGTAGCTTGCGGCCGTCACCTTGAGTTGTGGCCATCCCACTATGAAGAGTTGATGGGGCGCAGCCAAGAGTGTTCAGGGCGAAATACCTCTGCTGCGGGGTGGAGAACCGCCCGATGTGGTGACGCGGCGGTGCGGTCGGTCGGGTCAGACTCGCAGCACAGGGTCGGCGGCGATGAGCCCGCTCGCGCGAAGAGCAGACAACGCAGCCGACCCCGACACCGGATTGTCGCGTCCGCCCGGGAAGCGCCGCGAGCCAACGCCGCAGAACAGTAAAGGGGAAGCGGATGCAAATCTCAGCCGCAGTGGTGCAGGAAGTGGGCGCGCCGTTCACCCTCATCGACGTCGAACTTCAAGAGCCGGCACCCGACGAAGTGGTGGTGGAGATCGCTGGAGCCGGCATCTGCCACACCGACATCGCAGTCCAGCACGGCCACCTGCCGTTCCCGCTTCCCGGCGTCCTCGGCCATGAGGGCAGCGGAACCGTGGTGTCGGTGGGTGCCGACGTGAAGACGGTCGCCGTGGGCGATCAGGTCGCGATCAGCTTCAACAGCTGCGCCGAATGCCCGCAGTGCGCAAAGGGTCAACCGGCGTATTGCCACGGCTTCCTCGAAAACAACTTCGGCGGGGCGCGCCCCGACGGATCCTCCGGGCTGGCCTCTGCCGGAACCAAATTGGGGGCAAACTTCTTCGGCCAGTCATCGTTGGCGACGCACGCCCTGGCTCACGAACGCAACGTGGTCAAGCTACCGCCGGGCACCCCGGTCGAGCTGGCGGGGCCGCTTGGATGCGGCATCCAGACCGGGGCCGGCGCGGTGATGAACTCACTCGACGTCCAGCCCGGGTCGACGGTGGTCATCGCCGGCGCGGGACCGGTGGGCCTGTCCGCTGTGCTGGCCGCCGTGGTGCGGGAGGCCGCGGCGATCATCGTGGTCGATCTACACGAGAGCAGGCGGGTGCTGGCCACCGAACTCGGCGCCACCCACGCCGTTGACCCGCAGGCCGGGCCACTGGCCGAGCAGATCCGCGAGATCGCTCCGGCGGGCGCAGATTACGCCGTCGACACCACCGCGGTGACGCCCGTCGTGGAAGAGCTGCTTTCCTCCCTTGGCATACGGGGCATGCTCGGGTTGATCGGCGTGCCTGCCGATCCGCAGGCCGTCTTTTCGATCGGGCTGTTCCAGCCGCCCCTGCTCGGCCTGACCATCCGGGGCATCGTCGAAGGCGACGCCGACCCGCAGACGTTCATCCCCTACCTGCTCGATCTGCATAGTCAGGGCAAGTTCCCGTTCGACAAGCTGATCACCACGATGCCGCTGGCCCAGATCAACGAGGCGGTGGAGGCCCAGCACCGCGGCGAGGTCCTCAAGGCCGTGCTGACACCCTGATCCGAGTTCGGACAACATG
>JAVRPG010000446.1:0-6271 GCA_032162325.1 Mycobacterium sp.
TTCCCCGAGTTCCTCGACCAGCTGCGAGCCGCCGGCGCAGAGGTGGTGCCGATCCGCGTATACCGCTGGCATTCCGCTCCCCGCAACGGTGACTTCGACCAGCTGGTGGCAGGCATCGCGGATGAGAAGTTCGACGCGGTCAGCTTCACCTCGGCCCCCGCGGTGGCATCGGTGTTGCTGCGTGCGAAGGAGATGGGCATCGAGGACCGCGTGCTGTCGGCCCTGCGTGGCGGAACGCGCGCGATGTGTGTGGGTCCGGTGACCGCGCGGCCGCTGGTGCGGCTCGGGGTCCCGACGTCCGCGCCCGAGCGAATGCGGTTGGGCGCGTTGGCCCGTCACATCACCGACGAACTGCCGCTGCTGCAGTCGCGCACAATGCGGGTCGCCGGCCATCTGTTGGAGATCCGTGGCACCTGCGTGCTGGTCGACGGCGTGGCCAAGGCCGTCTCGCCGGCTGGGATGGCGACCATCCGCGCGCTGGCGCACCGTCCCGGCGCGGTGGTGTCACGCACCGACTTGCTTGGCGCGCTACCCGGCAGCGGCACCGATACCCACGCCGTGGAAACGGCGGTGCTACGCCTTCGAACGGCATTGGGCGACAAGACCATTGTGTCGACAGTGGTCAAGCGTGGCTACCGGCTGGCGGTCGACGACGAATTGGCACACGCATTATGAGCTTGGTGTTGGTGGCGCATGGCACCCGCAAGCAGCGGGGTGTGGCGATGGTCGGCGATCTGGCGCAGCGGGTCTCGGCGACGCTCGGACAGACGGTGCACGTGTCGTTCGTCGACGTGCTCGGCCCGACGCCGTCCGAAGTCCTCGTCGGGACGCCCGACGAGCCGGTCACCCTTGTGCCTGCGTTCCTCTCCCGCGGCTATCACGTCACCACCGATCTGCCCGCCCACGTCGAGGCAAGCGGGCATCCCGACGTCACCGTGACGGAAGCGCTCGGACCGGGGCCGCAGTTGGTGCGGGTATTGGCGGACCGACTGGTTGAATCCGGTTGGCGCCGCGACGATTCGGTAATCCTGGCCGCGGCAGGTACATCTGATCCGGCGGCACGGCGTGACCTGCACATGATGGCGACGTGGCTCTCGGCGATCACCGGTTCGCGGGTCGAGCTGGCGTTCGCCGCCACCGGGACGCCTCGGGTGGCCGATGCGGTGGCCACGCTGCGCCGACGTCGGCGGGGCCGCGTCGTGGTCGCGTCGTACCTGTTGTCGGATGGCCAGTTTCAAGACCGGTTGCGGGCCAGCGGCGCCGACGTGGTGACCGAACCGCTGGGCATGCATCCCGGCCTGGTGCGGCTGATCGCGAGCCGGTTCCGCCGCGCCCGTGTGCCGATCGCGGCTTGAGTTCTTCGCGAAACTGTATTCCAGCAGCGAAGGTTCGAGGCCTGCTGGAATACAGTTTCGGCGAATCCGGCTAGGCGCCGATTTCGACGTGGCCGTCCACGATGCGCGTGGCGTAGACCGGAAGCGCGACGTCGGGGTCGTCGAGGCAGGTGCCGTCGTCAAGGGCGAACGCCTGCTTCTTGATCGGCGTCTGCACCGTCGCGCGCCCGGCGCGATCCCCCACAAGGCCGCGCGACATGACGGCCGCCCCCGAGAACGGGTCGATGTTGCCGACCGCCCACAACGTCCCATCGTCGAGCCGGAACAGCGCGGCCTGCGCGCCGTCGGGCAGCAGCACTCCCACCCCGCGGTTCGGGATCAGGTAGTCGTAGCGGCACGCGGCCGTCCAGACCTGGATGTCGTTGAGCAGAGTCATGTTTGGGTTACCCGCGTACCTTCGGCATGCCAATCGGAACCTTGCGGCCCGACCGGTCGGTGAATTCGACAGTGGGATCGGCGACGTCGGGAGCGTTGACGAACGAGACGAACCGCGACATCTTCTCCGGGTCTTCGATGACGCCCTTCCACTCGCACGCGTAGCCCTCGACGTGGCGGGCCATCGCCTCCTCGAACTCCGCGGCAAGGCCGAGCGAGTCGTTGCATACGACATCTCGCAGGTGATCGAGACCGCCGTCGAGGCCCTCCACCCACGGCGCGGTGCGCTGTAGCCGGTCGGCCGTGCGGATGTAGAACATCAGGAACCGGTCGATGTAGCGCACGAGTGTCTCGTCGTCGAGATCGCTTGCGAGCAACTGCGCGTGCTTGGGCGTCATGCCGCCGTTGCCGCCGACGTAGAGGTTCCAGCCGGTCTCGGTGGCGATGACGCCGACGTCCTTGCCGCGGGCCTCGGCGCATTCGCGCGCGCAGCCCGACACACCCATCTTGATCTTGTGCGGCGCCCGCAATCCGCGGTAGCGCAACTCGAGGTCGATGGCCATCTGTACCGAATCCTGTTGGCCGTAACGGCACCAGTCGCTGCCCACGCAGCTCTTCACCGTGCGCAGCGCCTTGCCGTACGCGTGGCCGGATTCCATGCCGCCCTCGACCAGCCGACGCCAGATCTCAGGCAGCTGATCCACCCGCGCCCCGAACATGTCGATGCGCTGCCCGCCGGTGATCTTCGTGTACAGGTTGAAGTCCCTGGCGATTTCGCCGATGAGGATCAGCTGCTCGGGAGTGATGTCACCGCCGGGCACCCGCGGCACGATCGAGTAGCTGCCGTTCTTCTGGATGTTGGCCAGGAAATGGTCGTTGGAGTCCTGCAGCGAGGCCTGCTCACCGTCGAGGATGTGCTCCGAGCTGGTCGACGCCAGGATCGACGCGACCGCGGGTTTGCAGATGTCGCAACCCTTTCCGGTGCCGAACCGCTCGATCAGTCCCGAGAACGTCCGGACGGACTCAGAAGGCCCTGCCGAGATAATCTCGAACAGCTCGGCGCGCGACTGGCTGAAGTGTTCGCACAACGCCTTGGACTGCTCGACGCCCTCGGCCTCCAGCAGCTGCTTGAGCAGCGGCACACAGGAGCCACACGAGGTACCGGCCAGCGTGCACTTCTTCAGCTCGGGAACGTCGCAGCAACCACCCGCGATGGCATCGGTGAGATCGCCCTTGGTGACGTTGTTGCACGAGCATATCTGTGCGCCGGGCGGCAGCGCGCCGACACCCAAGGTGCCACCTGCTCCGTTCTCTGGTCCGGCCGGACATATCAGCGCCAGCGGGTCGCCGGGCAAGGGCTCGCCGACCATCGGCCGCAGCACGCCGTACGACGACGCGTCGCCGACCAGGATGCCGCCCAACAGTGTCTTGGCGTCGTCGGAGAGCACCAGCTTGGCGTAGGTCTGGTTGACCGCGTCGTTGACCACCACCTCGAGGCAGTTCGGCGTGCGGCCCATCGCGTCGCCGAAGCTGGCCACGTCGACGCCGAGCAGCTTGAGCTTGGTCGACATGTCGGCCTCGGGGAACTCTGCGGCGCCGCCAAGCAGCCGGTCGGCGACGACCTCGGCGCTCGTGTAGCCCGGACCGACGAGCCCGTAGCAGCGGCCCTCGATGGCGGCCACCTCGCCGATCGCGTAGATGTTGGGGTCTCTTGTGGCACACGACAAGTCGGTGAGCACGCCGCCGCGCTCGGCGATTTCTATGTCCGCGGCGCGGGCCAGCTCGTCACGGGGCCGCACGCCCGCCGCGAAGATCACCAGGCCGGCGTCGATGGCGTCGCCATTGCTCAGGCGCACTCGGACGGTCGTTGTGCCGTCGGCGTGCTGCGCGGATTCGATCGCGTCGATGCCGACGCCGACATGTACGGCGATGCCCAGCTCGGTCATCATCCTGCCGAGCAGGACGCCGCCCGCCTCGTCGAGCTGCTGGGCCATCAGGCGGGGTGCCATCTCGACGACGTGGGTCTGTAAGCCGAACTGGCGCAGCGCATTGGCGGCCTCAAGGCCCAGCAGTCCGCCGCCGATCACCACGCCAACCGGGGCACGGCCGCCGTCGACCGCACGCAGCGCGTCGGCGCGGATCGCGTCGAGGTCGTCGAGGGTGCGGTAGACATGGCATGCGGGCAGGTCGTGTCCCGGCACTGGTGGCACGAACGCATACGAGCCGGTCGCCAGCACCAGTGCGTCGTAGTCGATACGGTCGCCGCCGACGGTCAGCACCGACTTCCCGACCCGGTCGATTTCCGCGACCCGGCTACCCAGTCGCAACGCCACCCGGTCGTCTCCGGTGTAGTCGTTGCCCGGCAGTGCGAGCAGTCCGCGGTCCCAATGTTCCGTATACCGGGTGAGCCCCACCCGGTCGTAGGCGGCGTCGGACTCCTCGGCGAGCACGGTCACCCGCCAGACACCATCGGCGTCGCGCGACCGCAGAGCCTCGACGAACCGGTGACCGACCATGCCGTGGCCGACGACCACGACGTTTGATGTTGACCGCATGCAGCAGAGGCTAAGCAGCAGATATTGCCGAAATGTCGCCTTGTGTGAAGCGCCCATCACGGTGTGCTCACCGCTGCCACGGTCCAGGTGTGAGCCGTTCACTGCCAGCGAACGCGCTGCTGGAACTTGCGCGGTATCGACTCAAGTTCTAGTGAGTAGCGGACCGGTACGGTGCCGATGGCTTCACCCCGGCCGCCGAGATCGTCAAGGACGGTGAGGACGCAGTGGTGCGCCTCGAGTTGCCGGGCGTAGACGTCGCCAAAGACGTCAACGTGGAGCTCGACAGGGGCCGTCTGGTGATTCACGGCGAGCGCCGCGACGAGCGTTCAGAGGAGAAGGACGGCCGCACACTGCGTGAGGTCCGCTACGGGTCGTTCCGGCGGTCGTTCAAGCTGCCTGCGCACGTCACCGGCGACGCGATCTCGGCGTCGTACGACGCCGGCGTGCTGACGGTACGGGTCGCCGGTGCCCACAAGGGCGCAGAGGCCCAGCGCATCGCGATCGAGAGCAAGTAACACTCGCGACAGGATCCGGTGGGGCCCAATCGGTTCCACCGGATTCGTCGCATCTACGCGAGCGAGGCGACGACATCTGAGGTGTAGAACTCACCGATGACCCGGCCGGGTTTTGGCGGTCCATCGATGGACACCCAGGCGCCCGTTGCTTCCTGAAGTCGAGGGCCCTGGACCGTCGCGGTTCCTGTCCCGTTTCCGTCGGTGAAAAGCTCGCCGACGGCCACGCCCGGATCTCCGGCCGTGCACGTGCGGTCTCCCGCCCGCGGGACCTGGATCAGCCTGACGGTGTAGCGGGTGTTGGGTTTGGCGATGGCAAGGTTCACTTGGGCGCTCACTTGATTCGCGCCGCTCATGCCGACCAGAGCTGAGCCGCTGCCGGTACCGGTGGCCGACACCCAATGCGGTCGGACGAAGTCGCAGTTCCGGAAGAGGCTGCTGAACGGCACCGAGGTGCCCCCGCTAGTCGCGGGTCCATCCGCGGCGGCCGGTGCGGCGCCCACGACGCTTGCGGCCGCGATGAGCAGCGCTGCCGTGCTTGCTACGCCTTTCGCTTGATACATCACCCCACCCTAATTGACGTGGGTGATGAATGCCGGGTGCGGTGCGGTCCAGCCGATGACGAATGCGTTTCTCGGAATCGATACGAGAATCACCGTGTTCGCCGCGGGGCTCATCTTCTTATTAGCGGTGTGCCTCGGCATCTGGAAGTACCGTCAGATGGCCACCAATGAGAATCACCTGGCCCACCCATACGTCGACATCGCGCATCGCTCGGCACTGCTGTACTCATTCGCCACGATACTGGTCGCGGTGTTCGTCGGACTGAGCGCCTGGCCGACGTGGCTGAACCTGACCGCAGCGATGGTCGTCGTGTTCTCTTCGTCGTCCCGATCGCCACCTACATCACGCACGGCATCCGGCGCGACACCACCAGCCAGTTCGAACACACCGATGCCAGCCTGCGTGCAGGGATGACCGCACTCATCGTCGGTGAGCTCGGCGGCTTCGCCGTCCTGCTGGCCGGATTCGTTGCCGGCCAATTCTTTTAGGCGAACGCACTCCCCTAAATGTGGCCGGCGTTGGTTGGCGTCGTCGTGGGGTACGGGTTGGTGTTGGTGGTCGGAGCGTCGATCGTCGTCTGGCCGCCGGGAGCGTCGGTCGGCGACTCCGATGGCCCTGTGATGACCGGGTTGTCCTGGCTGGTTTGGACACTCGGCACCGTATAGCTCGTACTCGACGTCGTCTTCGTCGTGTATGTCGAAGACGTGGCGGACGACGGGGCGAATTCCCCTGGTTCGGGTGGCCTCGACGATTTGTTGGCGGTGTGGATCACCGCCCACACCAGCAGCGCCAACAGCACCAGCCCCGCCACTCCGGCGGCCACGATCACCGGTTGCTGGTCGTGCCAGCTGCCGTCGTCGTCACCGCTCAC
>JAVRPG010000447.1:0-6079 GCA_032162325.1 Mycobacterium sp.
CCGACACACTGTTCTTCGCCTGCGCCCCCGACCACACCCTGATCACCAACGGCCACCAGCACACCACCGTCACCGACACCGGCCGGCTGGCCTGGACCGACGGAACCACACCACCCGAAATCAACCATGCCCACCACCCCGAAGAACTCCTCCGCGGCAACACCGACCCACCCCACACCCAACACGACTGAGGCGGTCGGCGTTGACGACGTTGGCGCCCAACGCTTCTGCGCCTAGTCGCGGGCCCACCGCGGCTGAATGAACACGCCTTCAGCTTCGACGGTAATGCCGTCATCGTCGGCGAGATGTCCTGCGGTGAAGGTCTTTACGCCGTCCGTCCGGGTAATCCGGGCTTCCGCGTGCAGCCGACCGAGCCGGGTAATACGCAGGTAGCGCAGCGTGATGGTGCCGGTGAGCCGCGGCTTCTCCTGGCTGCTGGCTGCGGCGCCCAGGATGTGGTCGAGCACAAGGGCTGCGACTCCCCCATGCACGTGTCCGGGCGGACCTTCGTAGGCCGCGCCCAGATGGAAGTCGGTGAACACGCCGCCGCCTTCGCTCTGCTCGACCACGAGGGGCGGCGCCACGGGATTGCGTACCCCGATCACGACATTTCCCCACGGCATTTGGTCGCCGTCGGCGGTGAGCCGGATGCCGTACGGACCGTCGAGTTGCTCGCTGCGCAGTCGCGCCGTCGCCGCATCGATCTCGGCCTTGGCCGCGGCTACTGTCTCGGCGCCGACCTCGGTGCGGATCGTCGCGTCGATCAGCGCCCGCACCGACTCGGTGAGCGGCTCGTAGATGGAGCGCAGCCGCGCGACGTCGTCGGCGCTGAGGTTCTCCAGGGTCCAGTCCAGCACGAATGAACTAGAACACGTTCTAGCGCCGGTGTCGAGTCACCGAGGCGCCGGGCCAACCAGCAGCTGACGGATCACCGGGCGGGCCCACGCGATCAGTTCGTCGTGGCCGAGGCCGGCGACGGCGGGGTTGGCCAGCACGTAGCGAGTGGTGGCCAGGCCGATAACGAAAGCGCCCATCAGGCCGGCGCGCTGGGCCGGGTGATCGGGTGTGACGGCGGCGAGTTTCGGTGCGACCTGGGTGGCGAAGATCCGGCGCATGGTGGCCGCCGCGGTCGGGCTGGTCATCGCCGCGCGGAGCAACGCCACGAACGTGGCATCCTCCTCCCAGACGGCAAAGAAGCTGGGCAGCAACGCATCTGCGACGTCGTCGGGGTGCACCGCGGTCAGGTCCGGCAGATCGAGCGTGAACTCCGCCGCGGCGGCGAACAAATCCTGCTTGCTGCCGAAGTACCGGATGACCAAGGCGGGGTCGACGCCGACGTCGGCCGCGACTGCCCGCAGCGTGGTGCGTTCGTAGCCGTCGGACCCGAACCGCAGCCGTGCGGCCGCCAGGATGTCGGCGCGGGTCTGGGTGGCGTTGCGTGTGCGCGGCGATGCCATGCGAGAAGGATAAGTCACCGACCGTTGACATAGCCAGTGCCCGAGGAATATGGTCTAAGTCACCATTTGTTGACTTACCGGTGAGGAGTCGGTCATGAACCCTTCGCATGACGTGCCCATCCTGATCGTCGGCGCAGGCCCAACCGGTCTGACCGCTGCGCTCGAGCTGTCGCGGCTCGGCGTCGGCGTGCGCATCGTCGACCGTTCGCCCGAACGCTCCCTCACGTCGCGCGCGCTGGGCATCCAGGCCCGCACCGTCGAACTGCTGCGGGTGCGCGGCGTGGGCGACGAGATGCTGCGCCTTGGCAACCCCGCGCGAGCTACCGCACTCTACTCGGAGGGCGTGAAGCTCGCAGTCATCGAATTGCACCGGATGCCAAGCGAATTCAACTACGTACTGCTGCTGGCCCAATCGGAGATCGAACGACTGCTCACCGAAGCACTCAACGGACAGGGCGTCAAGATCGAACGCGGGGTCGAGCTGATCGCGCTGACCCAGCGGCCCGACGGCGTGTCGGCGGCGCTGCGCAGCGGAGAGGGCGCCGAAGAAGTGGTTGACGCGTCGTACCTGATCGCAGCCGACGGCTCGCACAGCGCGATCCGCAAGGCGCTCGGGCTGCCGTTCTCGGGAAGGTCGCTGACGCACAACTACGTGCTTGGCGACCTACACATCGCCGGGGACGTGCCTGAAGATCAACTGTCGATCTTCTTGGCCCGCAAGGGTTTTCTCGCCGTCTTCCCGATGGGTGACGGCCGGTTCCGGTTCATGGCCACCGATCCCGACGGGATAACCGGCGACACTGGCGATCCCACGCTCGACGACATTCAGCGTCTGTACGACCGTGCCGCGCACCTCCGCGCCCAGCTCTACAATCTGAACTGGAGTTCGCGCTTCCGGATCAACAGCCGCCACATGACAACGCTGCGCGACGCCCGCGTGTTCTTCGGCGGCGACGCCGCACACGTGCACAGCCCCGCAGGCGGCCAGGGCATGAACGCCGGCGTCCAGGACATGATCAACCTGTCGTGGAAACTTGCAATGGTGCTCAACGGCCGGGCCCGGCCCGAGCTCCTCGACACCTACCAGTCCGATCGCCTACCCGTGATCCGACAGCTGGTCCGGATGACCGAACGGGCCACACGGGCGTTCAACTCCACCAACCCGCTCGTGCACGCCGCGATCACCCGGCTTGCCCCGATCGTGCTGGCCCGTTCCAGGGTGCAGGAGAAGGCCGCGCCGCGGCTCGGACAACTATCGGCGGGTTACCGGGACTGCCCAATTGCCAAGGGCGGAGGGCGGATTGGCACGCTGCGCGCGGGTGACCGGGTTCCCGATCTGCGGGTCGGCGATGGCCGGCTCTACGACCTGCTCGACCTGTCGACACTGACTCTGTTCGTCACCGGTGACGCCGTCCCCGAGGCGTGCCTGCCATGGGACGGCGTCGTCGCGCTGCGACGGGTGTCGATCGACGCCATCCCCGCGGGCTGGCTGCTGGTCCGCCCCGACGGCTACCTCGCGGCCGCAGGCGGACCCAATGACGGGCCGGTGCTGTCTCGGTGGCTCGATCGGTGGCTCATTCCACCAGAGCGTTGAGCGCTGAGCGGGCCGCCGGATCACGGCTGCCGTGTTCGAGCTCCATCAACGCGCATTCCGCCGTCGCAGCGATCCACAGCCGCGCGGCTTCGCGCGGGTGCCGCGACTCGAGCGCCTCGAAGTCCGCGGTCACCGCGTCGACGTTCATCCGGTTGCGCCGCGTGACCTCTTCGGCGATCGGTAGATGACCGCGCGCCTCCAGCAGC
The DNA here is from genome assembly GCA_032162325.1 of Mycobacterium sp. Lineage (GTDB taxonomy): Bacteria > Actinomycetota > Actinomycetes > Mycobacteriales > Mycobacteriaceae > Mycobacterium. The sequence goes on from JAVRPG010000447.1 coordinate 3,258, forward strand.
AGAGCCTTGACCCCGCGGTCGCGCAGGCAGCCGTCCAGATACGTGGTCGCGGCCGCGGCAAGCCGGTCCCTGCCCGGTCGCATGTCAGCGATGACCGCCATCACCTCGTCGAACAGTACATCGTGGAAGCGGCGATGCAGCGCCACGAGGTAGGACACCCGATCCGGGAAGTGGTGAAAGAACGTCCCTTTCGATACGCCCGCCCCCGCGACGATGGCGTTCACCGAGAGCCCCTCCAGCCCGAGCTCCTCGGCCAGCACCAGCCCGGTTTCGATCAGGTTCGCCCGCGTCTGCTGCGCGGCCAGCAGTCTCTTGTTCGCCACTTGCACGACTGCTACTGTAATTGACCGACCGACCGGTCAACGAAAGGCTCGCTGATGGCGACGATCCAAACCTCACAGGGCACGGTTTCCTACACCGACGACGGGTCTGGTCCGCCGATCCTTCTACTGCACGCCGCCCTGCATGACCGGACGGACTACGGCCCCGTTCACGGCGCGCTGGCGAAGGGCCGAAGGGTGCTGGCGCTGGACTGGCCCGGTCACGGCGAGTCTCCCCTGCCCACCGCCCCGCTGGGCGCCGTTCAATTCGGCGACCTACTCGTCGAATTCGCCGACCGACTGGACCTGAGCAAGGTCGTCGTCGTCGGCAACTCGGTCGGTGGTTACGCAGCGTGCCGGCTGGCGCTCGAGCGCCCCGAGCGGGTCGCGGGACTCGTGCTGGTCAACACCGGGGGTTTCACGCCCCACGGTGCCCTCACCCGCTTGGTCTGCGCGGTCATGGGAAAGCCGGCAGTGGTGAAGGCGGTGTTCCCGGTGTCTGTCCGGGCGTACATGCGGGTCAAGAGTGCGACGGACCGGGCCGTCGTCGCCCGTGTGACGGCACGGGCCAAGACCGACGAGGGTGCACAGACCGCGGCCGTCCTTTGGAGGAGCTTCACCGAGCCCGACCACGATCTGCGGACGCGGGCCGCACAGATTTCCGCGCCGGTCCTCATCACCTGGGGTTCGAGAGATCTCACCGCTCCGAAGCGCTGGGGCAAGGCAGTGCGGGCCGCGATACCCGGTTCGACGTTCGAAGCCCTGCCGGCCGGTCATGTCGTGTTCTCGTCCGAGCCGGCGGCGTGGCTGGCAGCGGTTGTGCCGTTCGTCGATGCCGCCCACGGCGTGCGGCGTGGTGTCGAGCGCCACAGCTGACGGTTCGGCGTCACCAATGTCACTGTCCGCCTGCAGAACCGATCTCGGACCGCCATGCGTGTCCTAAGTGGGACGAGTGGTCGGAGGAAAGGTGTCCGGATCAGCAAGCGCCTGGCCGAGAGGGCGTTGGGCAATCGCGGTCCGCTCGGTGTGGGCTGGGCTGGATCCTGACGGTTTCTTCCGCCGCCGGGCCGGTCGGAGTGAGCGGTTCACGGTGGTCTTGCCCGGTCTTGGTCCGGTGCACTTCTTCGCGAGGGCGGAGTCGGCCCGCGACATCCTGACCGCGGCGGCGACCACGATGGAAGCGCCTACCCCAAACCCAATCGAGCCGATCATCGGCAAGGACTCGGTGATTCTGGTTTCCGGTGAGGATCACCGTCGCAAACGCCGGATGCTCTTGACCGCGCTGCACGGCCAGCGTGTGCGGGATCTGACGGACGTGATGACCCGGGCGGCTCGCGACGAGTCGGCGCACTGGCGACCGGGCGGACGGGTCGCACTCTCGGCGACGGCCCGGTCGATCGCACTGCGCGTCATCATCCTGGCCATGTTCGGAGTGGAGAACGACGACCGCTACGACGAATTCGCCAATGTTGCGACGGCGCTGATGCACTCCAACACCGCGCCCTTGATGCTGCTGCCGTGGCTGCGGAAAGGATTCGGGGGAATCGGGCCATGGGCCCGGTTGATCCGGTTGCGCGCCCGCTTCGACGAGTTGTTGGCCGCAGAAGTCGACGCGCGACGATCGGACACAAGCGACCGCACCGTGTTCGGCGCGCTGCTCGCCGGAAGCCATGCCACGGCGCTGGATCCCGAAGATCTGCACCAACAGTTGCGCACTCTGGTGGTCGCCGGACACGACACCACCGCGGGAGCGCTCACGTGGGCGCTGTACCACATCCATCGCGAGCCTCGAATCCGTGAGCGCGTCATGGCGGAACTCGACGGCGCGTCGGGCCCAGAGTCTCTTCCCCAGCTGCCCTACCTCACGGCGGTGGTGTCCGAGGCCCTGCGCATGCACCCGGCCGTCCCGATCGTCATGCGTCGACTGACCGCGCCGCTCACCGTCGACGGGGTTCGATATTCGCCGGGGGATGTGCTCGGCATCGCTGTTCCCGCAGTGCATTTCGATCCCGCGCACTGGCCGGACCCGCACCGGTTCGACCCCGACCGGTTCTTCGACAAGACCCCGACGCCGTTTGAGTATCTGCCCTTTGGCGGCGGATTCCGGCGCTGTCCCGGTGCATCGTTCGCGACCTACGAGCTGGCGGTCACGATCGGCACGCTGCTGCAGACGGCCGAATTTGCGATGCTACGTCGTGAGCTCCGCCGTAAACCACCGCGATCGGTGCCGCGCGGCATCGCCGTCGTTCCGCGGCGTGAGGTGTGGCTGGACGTCACGCGTCGACGGTGAACCGGCCTGCCGCGGAGGCGAACCCGAGCCACGTGTGCCGGTTGCCGGCCCAGCACCAGCCAACCTTCGGCGCGTCGCGACCCGCCGCGCCATCGCGTCCCGTGCCGTTGCTGATCCACACCGCGGGCGTCCTGCCGTCGAGCGAGCCGGCGGGCTTGCGGCGTCGCGAGCCGATCGTCATGAAGCAATGACCCCGCTGTAGCGTCTCGGGC
>JAVRPG010000448.1:0-4818 GCA_032162325.1 Mycobacterium sp.
ATGGTGCCGGTGGGTGCGCTGCCTGCGATCGCCGCCGATCTTCGGGTCAGCGAAGCGTTGGTGGGGACACTGCTGGCAAGCTACGCGCTCGTGGCCGCGCTCACCACCGTTCCGCTGGTGAGGCTCACCGCGCGGTGGCCGCGCCGCACCACCCTGCTGCTGACACTGGTGTGTTTGACTGCGTCACAATTGATTTCGGCCCTGGCGCCCAACTTCACCGTCCTGGCCGGTGGTCGGGTGTTGTGCGCGCTGACCCACGGGCTGATGTGGTCGGTGATCGCACCCATCGGCGCCCGATTGGTGCCTGCGTCACATGCCGGCCGCGCCACCACCGCGGTGTACCTCGGTACCAGCCTTGCGCTCGTCGTGGGCAACCCTTTGACCGCGGTGATGAGCGAACTGTGGGGCTGGCGGCTGGCCGTCGTGCTCGTCACGGTGGCCGCCGCAGCCGTCACCGTCCTAGCATGGGCGACGCTCCCGTCGATGGTGATGCCGCGCGACGAGACACAGACCGTGCGTCGCAGCCGGCGCCACCACCGCAACCGCCGGCTGGTCACGTTGACTGTGCTGACCCTGATCGGTGTCACCGGGCACTTCATCTCCTACACGTTCATCGTCGTGATCATCCGCGACGTCGTCGGCGTGGACGGTCGGCGGCTGGCCTGGCTGCTGGCCGCGTTCGGCATTGCCGGCCTGGTCTCGATGGGGGTGATGGCCCGGCCGCTGGATCGGTGGCCGCAAGCCTCGGTGGTGGGCTGCCTCGCGGCGCTGGCGACGGCGTTCGCGGTGTTGACGTCCTTGGCGTTCGACCGCGGCACCGGGCTGGTGGCCCTGATCGTCGGTGTGGGTGCGATCATGCTGTGGGGGGCGGCCTCCACCGCACTGCCGCCAATGCTGCAGGCGGCCGCCATGCGCACCGAGCCCGACGATCCGGACGGCGCGTCCGGGCTGTACGTCGCCGGGTTCCAGGTCGGCATCATGGCAGGCTCGCTCTCGGGCGGACTGCTCTACGAGCACGCCGGACTGGCGCTCATGATCGCGGCGTCGACGGCTCTGGTGATGGTCGCTTTGACGTGTGTGACCGCCACTCGCGGCCTCTTCGAGGTTCCTCGGGCAACCAGCACGAAGTAACATTACGCGCTCCGCGCCGATGAACACTGCAGCTCAGCGGTGTGAGCCGGGCGGTCGCTCAGGATCGGGCAGCATCCCCGAGGCGGTGGCTGGTGTTTTCGCTGTGCGACACTGGATGAAGTTTGTGTGACTGGAGGTGACGTATGCGGAAGCGCACGAGGGGGAGACTGGTCACCGCGATAATCGCGGCCGGACTGATTGGTGGACTGGCGCTGGGCGGCCCATCTGCGCTGGCTGACCCCGAGGTTCCTGCGCCGCCGGCGCCGATCGATCCGGCCGCAGCGCCCGCCCCGCCGCCGCCCGCCGATCCGCTCGCGCCGCCGCCGGCCGCGTTCGCGTTCCCGCCGCCTGCGGATCCGTTCGCGCCGCCGCCGGCCGACCCGCTGGCCGCCGGTCAGCCCACCGTGATCCCCGAGGGCACGCCGGCAGGCCAGAACCCGACGCCGTACACAGGGCAGCCGGTGTTCGCGCCGCCGACGTTCAACCCGACGAACGGCTCCAAGGCCGGAGCCGCCAAGCCGATCTACATCAACTTCCAGCGGCCGATCGCCGATCGGGCGATGGCGGAGCAGGCGATCCACATCTCGTCGGTCCCGCCAGTACCGGGCCGGTTCTACTGGACGAGCGACAGCCAGGTGCGCTGGCGGCCCCAGGACTTCTGGCCCGCAGGCACCGTCGTCAGCATCGACGCAGGCGGCACCAAGTCGAGCTTTACCGTTCCCGAGCAGCTGGTGGCCACCATCGATGACGCGGCGCACCAGATGACGGTCGTACGTAACGGCAAGGTGGAGAAGACCATCCCGGTGTCGATGGGTATGTCGGCCGGCGGACATACGACCCCCAATGGCACGTATTACGTGCTCGAGAAGTTCCCCACTATCGTCATGGACTCCTCGACGTACGGCGTGCCTGTCAACTCGGCCAACGGCTACAAGCTGAATGTGCAACTCGCCGTCCGAATCGATAACAGCGGCAATTTCGTGCACAGTGCGCCGTGGTCGGTCAGCGACCAGGGCAAGCGGAATGTAAGCCACGGGTGCATCAACATCAGCCCTGAAAATGCGAAGTGGTTCTACGACAACTTCGGCAGCGGCGATCCGGTCGTGATCAAGAACTCGAAGGGCATCTACAACCAGCCCGACGGTGCGTCGGACTGGCAGATCTTCTGACGTTCCTTTACGCCCAAACCAACCTTTGGGCGTAAAAGTGCCCGAGTGGAACGCGCCGTTTCGTCGATCTCGACGTGGGGCGCGCTAACTCCAGATCCGGACGCGCCGCTGCGGGTCCAGATACAGCTCGTCGGACTCGCTGACCTGGAACGCGTCGTAGAACGCGTCGATGTTGCGGATCACGCCGTTGCACCGGAACTCCGGCGGTGAGTGCGGGTCGATCGCCAGCCGCCGGATTGCCTCGGCGTCACGGGATTTGGTGCGCCACACCTGCGCCCAGCCGAAGAACACCCGCTGCTCACCGGTCAACCCGTCGATCACCGGGGCGTCCGCACCCTTCAGTGACAGCTGGTAGGCCAGCAAGGCGATCGACAGCCCGCCGAGGTCGCCGATGTTCTCGCCGACGGTGAACGCGCCGTTGACGTGGTGGCTGTCGCCGAGCGCGCGCGGCGTGTATTCGTCATACTGCTCGATCAACGCCTTTGTCCGCGCGCCGAATTCGTCGCGGTCCTCGTCGGTCCACCAGTCGATCAGGTTGCCGTCCCCGTCGTACTTGGCGCCCTGGTCGTCGAACCCGTGGCCGATCTCGTGCCCGATGACCGCGCCGATTCCACCGTAGTTGGCGGCGTCGTCAGCCTCGGCGTCGAAGAACGGCGGCTGCAGAATCGCTGCGGGGAAGACGATTTCGTTCATGCCGGGGTTGTAGTAGGCGTTGACGGTCTGCGGCGTCATGAACCACTCATCGCGGTCGACCGGGCCGCCCAACTTCGCCAGCTCGCGGTCGTAGCCAACCTCGTAGCCGCGCCGGTAGTTGCCATACAGGTCGTCGCGCTCGATCACCAGCGTCGAGTAGTCCCGCCATTTGGCGGGATAGCCGATCTTCGGGGTGAACTTGTCCAGCTTGGCCAGCGCCTTTTCCCGGGTCTGCGGCGTCATCCACTCGAGGTCGTTGATGCTGACGCGGTAGGCCTCACGCAGGTTGGCCACCAATTCGTCCATGCGTGCCTTGGCATCCGGCGGGAAGTGCTGCGCCACATAGAGCTTGCCGACGGCATCGCCCATCAGGTTCTCCACCACCGACACTGCGCGCTTCCATCGGTCGCGGATCTCCTCGGTGCCCGACAGCCTGCGGCCGTAGAACGCGAAGTCCTCGGCCACCAGCTCGTCGGTCAACAGTGACGCGCGGGCATGAATCAGCCGCCAGCGGGCCCAGTTCTTCCAGTCCTCGAGGTCCTCGCCCGACCATGCCGCGGCGAATGCTGTCAGGTAATCGGGCTGGCGCACAACGAGTTCCGCGACGGCCTCGGGCGACGTACGCAGTGCGGTGACCCAGCCTGTCCAGTCGAACCCGGGGGCCTCGGCCGGCAGGTCGGCGAAGGTGCGCAGGTTGTAGGTCAGGTCGGCGTCGCGGCGCTTGACGACGTCCCAGTGCGCGGCCGCCAGTTTGGTTTCCAGCGCGACGATGCGCGCGGCCGTCTCGGTGTGATCGCCGCCGCCGTACACGAGGGCGAACATCGCGGCGATGTGCCGCGGATAGGCGGCGAGAATCTCGGCGTGCTGCTCGTCGCGGTAGTAGGACTCGTCGGGCAGGCCCAGCCCGGACTGGCTCAGGTGCACCAGATAGCGCGTGGAGTCCTTGGAGTCGGTGTCGACGTAGACGCCGGCGCCGCCGCCGACACCGGTGCGCTGCAGGGCGCCCACCACTGCGGCCAACGCGGCGGGGGTATGGGCGGCGTCGATGGTGGCCAGCTCGTCGAGCAGCGGCCGCACACCGCGCTCGGCCACCGTCTGCTCATCCATGAAGCTGGCGTACAGGTCGCCGATGCGCTGCTCGTCGGTGCCGCTGGAGGACGCCGCCCCGTTGCCCGATGTCGCCGCCGTGGCGGCTCCGATGATCAGGTCGCGGACCTGTTCCTCGGCCCGGTCGTATAGCGACCGGAACGCGCCGTCCGTCGCGCGATCGGCCGGGATCTTGTACTCGGCCAGCCAGCGGCCGTTGACATGGCCGAACAGATCGTCTTGGGGGCGGGCATCGGAGTCGACGTGGCTCAGGTCAATACCCGAGCGAATGGCTTCTACCGTCACTCCAACATCCTTCCAGAAGACCGCGGGAGGCGTTTTGTTCGCCGACTGGACACACGCCTGGCCGTGCGCGGCACGCTGGTTCGCCTCCTCCGGATGGCGGCAAGGGTGGCACACGTGGTAACCGCTACCAAATGGGTGTTGCCGAAATTGTCGTACCTCTGCGGGAGGATCGGGTGAGACCAGTTCAGTTCCGAAGTAATTGCGTGGAGGGAGGATCCTCTTAAGAACGTCACCCGACGTGGGGCAGCTGCCACCGTGATCGGTAGACGCGCCCAACGCCATATGGCGCGGCGACGGGAAGGTGTGACACGCACGCGACCAGAGGATCACGTCGTGAGAGCTACCGTGTGCCACGAGCACAGAGAGGGGTTCTATGTAGGTAGAGCTTCTTGATGTGGTGCTGTGCAGGAGATGAAGGTTTGGCCCTTCGGAG
>JAVRPG010000449.1:0-2884 GCA_032162325.1 Mycobacterium sp.
AGGAGGTCTGGGGGTTCGACTTCCCGACGTCGGGCAATGCGCTCGAGGTGTACGTGGGTTACCTGCGCCGCAAGACCGAAGCAGAAGGAGAGCCGCGACTGATCCACACCGTGCGCGGGGTGGGTTATGTGTTGCGTGAGACACCGCCCTGATGTCAGCCCAGAAATTCGGGTTCGGGCCGCGGGAGAAGTCGCGGCCGCAGGTTGCCACTGCCAGCTCACTGTCGCTGCGTTGGCGCGTGATGCTGCTCGCCATGTCAATGGTGGCCATGGTCGTGGTGCTGATGGCCGTCGCGGTCTATGCGGTGGTGTCGCGGGCGCTCTACGACGACATCGACAACCAGTTGCACAGCCGGGCCCGGCTGCTCATCGAGAGCGGGTCGCTGGCCGCTGATCCCGGCAAGGCCATCGAGGGCACCGCCTATTCGGACGTCAACGCGATGCTGGTCAATCCCGGCCGGTCCATCTACACCGCGAACCAAGAGGGCCAGACGCTGCCGCTTGGCGAGCCGGAGAAGGATGTGGTGCAGGGCGAGTTGCTGATGTCGCTACGCACCGCCAACCACCAGCGGGTGCTGGCCGTGCACCTGACAAACGGGAGCTCGCTGCTGATCTCCAAGAGCCTGGCGCCGACGGGCGAGGTGCTCAAGCGACTGGGCACCGTACTGCTCATCGTCGGCGGGCTCGGCGTTGCGGTGGCAGCCATCGCGGGCGGTGCGGTCGCCCGCGCGGGCCTGCGGCCGGTGGCAAGGCTCACCGAAGCGGCCGAACGGGTGGCCCGCACCGACGACCTGAGACCCATCCCGGTGTTCGGCAGCGACGAACTCGCCCGTCTCACCGAGGCTTTCAACATGATGCTGCGGGCGCTGGCCGAATCGCGTGAACGACAAGCGCGGCTGGTCACCGACGCCGGCCACGAACTGCGCACGCCGTTGACGTCGCTGCGCACCAACGTCGAGCTGCTCATGGCGTCGATGGCGCCAGGCGCGCCCCCGCTGCCCGACGGCGAAATGGCTGAGTTGCGCGCCGACGTGCTCGCCCAGATCGAGGAATTGTCCACGCTGGTGGGCGATCTGGTGGATCTGACCCGCGACGAGGCAGGTGGCATCATCCATGAACCGGTCGACATGTCCGAAGTCGTGGACCGCTCTCTGGAGCGGGTTCGCAGGCGCCGCAACGACATTGACTTCGACGTATCGGTCACCGGATGGCAGGTGTACGGTGACGGCGGCGGATTGGCGCGCGCGGTGCTCAACATGCTCGACAACGCCGCGAAATGGAGCCCGCCCGGCGGGCGGGTGGGTGTCCGATTGACTCAGATCGACCCGTTGCATGCCGAACTGGTGGTGTCCGACCGCGGTCCCGGAATTCCGCCGCAGGAGCGGCGCCTGGTGTTCGAGCGGTTCTTCCGTTCGACGTCGGCGCGTGCCATGCCCGGCTCGGGGCTGGGCCTGGCGATCGTCAAACAGGTTGTGGTCAAACACGGCGGCACACTGCGCGTCGAGGACACTGTCCCCGGCGGGGAACCACCCGGAACGTCGATGCATGTGGTGCTTCCCGGCCGGCCGCTTCCGGCGACACGCCCCACAGGAATAGACGAACCTGTGGTCAGCGCCGACAATGGTTGATCGGGGCGCACGGTAATTGGGGAGGAAGTCTGGGGATGTCCCGACAATTCTCTAATTGGATTCTCAGCCCAGGTGGGCACCCTGAGCTTGCATCCGTCGTTGTTCCAGATGTCGGAACCTACTCGAGGAAGAGCATCACAGCGTCATGACAAACCACCCGAGGTACTCGCCGCCGCCACCGCAGCCTGGCCCCAGGCCCGGCGGCCCTGAGCAGCACGCGGCGCCCGGATACCCGGGTGCGCACCGGCCCGGTCCGTACCAGCAGCAGCAGCCCTACGACTGGCGCTATGCGACCCAGCAGCAGTTCCGCCCGCCCTACGATCCGTACCGCGGCGCCCCGCAGTCTCCCGCAAGCGGGGGATACCCACAATCCGGCGTACCGGTCGCCCCGATGCCCCAAAAGCGTTCCCGCGCAGGTGCTTTGACCGCTGGCGCGGTCGCCGTGGCGATCGTCTCGGCGAGCATCGGCGGCGGAGTCGCTCTACTTGTGCAGCCGGACCGCCCCTGGGCCAGTTCGAGTGCCACAGGTGTGGCGCCCAGCGTGCCCGCCGCCAGCCTGCCTGCCGGCTCGGTCGAGCAGGTCGCGGCCAAGGTGGTGCCCAGCGTGGTCAAGTTGGAGGTCGACCTCGGGCGGCAGTCCGAAGAGGGCTCCGGCATCATCCTGTCCTCCGACGGCCTGATCCTGACGAACAACCACGTCGTGTCCGCGGGCAAGGACGCGCCCGCCGGACAGGGCGGCCCCCAGACGAAGGTGACCTTCGCCGACGGTCATACAACGACATTCACCGTCGTCGGCACCGACCCCAGTAGCGACATCGCGGTGGTCCGCGCCCAGGACGCGTCGGGGTTGACCCCGATCACGGTCGGCTCCTCCGGCAACCTGCGGGTGGGCCAGGACGTGGTGGCCATCGGCTCACCGCTGGGCCTGGAGGGCACCGTGACCAACGGCATCATCAGCGCGCTGAACCGGCCGGTCGCCGCGGGCGGCGACCCGCAGAACCAGAACACCGTGCTCGACGCCATCCAGACCGACGCGGCGATCAACCCCGGCAACTCGGGCGGCGCGCTGGTCAACATGAACGGCGAGCTGGTCGGGATGAACTCGGCCATCGCGACACTGGGCGGTGACGCCGGTTCCCAGGGCGGCCAGAGCGGCTCGATCGGGCTGGGCTTCGCGATCCCCGTCGACCAGGCCAAGCGGATCGCCGACGAGCTCATTCAGGGCGGCAGCGCGTCGCACGCCTCGCTCGGCGTGCA
>JAVRPG010000450.1:0-5105 GCA_032162325.1 Mycobacterium sp.
ACCGCACCGCCACAAAACCAGCTCGGCACGGGTGTCAATCTTCCACACCACGCACGGAAGCTGGTGATCGAAACCGGCTGCGGTATTACCCGGGATCGGCAGGCATTATCCCGGGTAATGCGGCGCACCGTGGCGCCGATCTGCACCCGGCCGCGGACACCTGGGCACCCAGCACGTGGGTCCACCGTCGGCTGTCAGTCGCAGGTCGCTGACACTGACGGTAGCCGGGTGCTGCTGGTCTTGCGGGCACGGTTGCCATTACCACTGGCCTTGACCTTCCGGGCGCTTTCTATGAATCCAGCGACGACCTCGTTGAACTCCTTAATGTTTTGACTCGAAAGATTCAATTTCATAGTTGATTCCGTCGAGGTCACACCGTGGTGGCAGGCGAATTTTACGGCGGCGCCGAGGTCGGCTCGGCGCGCGCGTGGGTCGGTGTCACCGGGGACGTTTCTCGGCGTGCCACTGGCCGTGCGGGACGGCACGACCACCAGAGCTACCGGCCCGGGTGGGGCTCGCCGTCGTTCGCCATGTGGGGAACCTCCACAGTGCTGGCCGTCGGGAGGGGGAACAGCCGCATCTGGCGCACCAGGCCGTAGGCATCCAGTGACATCACCCAGGCTGCGGCTGACGGGCCACCCGCGGGACTGTCGGTCGAATTGATCAACTCGGTTTCCCAGATCACCAACTCGCCGCCGACGACCACGTTGACAGGCCGCCGGCGACTGCCCGTTTGATGCTCAGTTTGCAGCGTGGCCAGCAGGAGGTTGGCCCCGCCTCGGTCTCCCTGAGCTTGGATCACCTCGAGGTGCGGGGACCACCGTACGGTCAATTCGTTGAAGGCCCCTCGGTGGGCGGCCGCCAGCGTGTCGACGGCGTCTTGGCGGCAGATCTCATGCTTAGCGGAGGAGTCCTCGTGCGTTTGCTGCGCCGTGGCTGACAAGCCCTCGGTCAACTTGACCCTGACCTGGCTGAGCCGACTGCGAACCGTGCCGATCGGCAGCTCACACACCTCGGCGATCTGCTCATAGGAGCACACGTCGCTGAAATAACGCAGCATCGTGACCACCCGCAGCGACGGCGACAGCTCCTCGATGGCATGCCACACCCAGTCCCGCAGCAGGTGACCGTCGATTGACTCCTCGGGCATCGGATCGTCCGACGGCAACGCCGACAATAAATCGCCACCCAGATCCCCAGTGCGCTTGGCCCGCAGCCGCATCCGACACTCGTTGCGCACGACCGCCCGCAACCACGGACCGACCGCCGCCGGGTTGCGCACGTCGTTGATCCGACGCACGGCCACCAGGGCCGCATCCTGTACCACGTCGTCGGTGTCAGGCCCGTAGCCGATCATGCCCAACACCACCGCCCGCATGGCCGCCTCGTGCCGCGCCAGCAGCACTCCCAGCGACCCCGCATCACCTGCCTGCGCGGCTCGAGTCAGTTCAGCGTCGGACAGTGGGCTCGCCGCCACGGAAGTTCTCACGGCCACTCCTTGACAACACCACAGATGAGCCAGCCAGTTGAAAAGTTCGAACTTCTGGGGCACTGGCTGCATCTGGATTGGACGCGGTGAACGCGCCAAGCTTGAGGAGTTCCCGATGAAGTTCCTATTCGACGACGACACCTTTTCCTTCGAGACCCTACGGACCACCGGGTTCGCCAACTACTTCGGAGCCGACCTCGGCGAGGTCCTGGCCACAGCCCGCCAGATCCGCGATGGTGACGAGGCCAGCTGGCACCAGGCATGGAAGGCCACCGCGCGGCGGGTCGCGGAACTGGGCGAGCGGTCCCTTGCCGCCGGACACCCCGTCACCGCACGAGAAAACCTGTTGCGGGCGTCGAACTACTACCGGACCGCAGCGGCCTTCCTACTCGACAACCCCGCCGACGAGCCGGAAGTCGCGGCGTTGTACGCCGGCCAGATCGACACCTTCGCAGCCGCGACGGCCCTGTTCGACCACCCGGCCGAGGCCGTGTCCATTCCTTACCAGGACACGACGCTGCCCGGCTATCTGTTCCTCGTCGACGACTCCGGTGTCCCCCGGCCCACCATCATCTACACCAGCGGGTACGACTCGACCAGCCAGGAGTGCTACTTCGTACTCGCCGTTGCGGCGATGCGCCGCGGGTACAACGTGCTGGCCTTCGACGGTCCCGGCCAGGGCGGCGCTTTGCACCTGCAGAAGCTGGTAATGCGGCCGGACTGGGAAGCGGTGATCACTCCGGTCGTCGACTACGCGCTGGCTCGACGCGAGATTGAGCCGAGCACGATCGCCGCGTTCGGCTACAGCCTGGGCGGTTATCTGCTCGCGCGGGCCGCCGCGTTCGAGCACCGTCTGGCCGCGCTCATCTTTGACGACGGGGTCCACGACCTGGCCTCGGGTGTCGCCGACGATATGCCGCCCTTTCTCATGAGCTGGGTCGAGGAGGGCCACGACAAGTACGCCATCCCCGTTTTGACGGTGCTGATGAGCGTGAGCTCACAACTTCGCTGGGCCGTGAGAAACGGCATGTGGGTGTTTGGCACCGAGAATTACGCCGAGCTGCTGCGCACGGTCAACAAGTACACCCTCGACGGCGTTGCTGATCAGATCGAGGCTCCCACCCTGATCACGGAAGGCGAGCACGACACGCTCCTTAAGAGCCAACCGGAACTGGTCGAGAAGGCCCTCACCGCAGCCAGGACCACCCGGGTCACCCTGACCGAGGCAGAAGGAGCCGGGGAGCACACCCACGCCGGGGCGCTGACACGGGCCCACCAGGTGATGTTCGACTGGCTAGACACCACACTCGCCGCGTCATCCGCGACCGCTGAGCCACCGGGATGACCGTGTCGCCGCACAGACGCGTCACAACGCGATCCGGATCGGCTCCCCGGCGGGGAGATCACCCCCAACCGAAGACCACATCGCGCCGCCGTCAGCGTGAGGTCGTTGAGGCTAGATCTTCGGGCCAGTACTGACCGTGATCCCATTCAGCACTGAGGAAGAAGCGATACGGCTGCCAATGACAGCGACTACGGACTCGCGTCCGGGATACACACACGCTCATTGTCGCCGAGCACGACACCATGGCGCCGGTCCGGCCCACCTCTGCGCGGCGCCGAAAGAGCTCCCCTGGGTGAGCTCCACCGTAGTCGTGGCGGTCACTACGACGTCTACGAGGGAGGCGATTCCTTCGACGACGTGCTCCGCGTCGAGCTCGACTTCCTCCATAGACAAGCAAAGACTCCATGACGCAGCCGATTCCACAGGAGGAACAATCATGACCGGACAGGCCAATGCCGGTGCGCGATCCGTGCTCTCGCAGGAGCTGAAATTGTCCAACGGGATCACTTTGAGCAATCGCATCGCGAAAGCCGCCACCACTGAACATCTCGCCACCGGTGACGGCGCGCCGACAACGCAGTTGATCGAGGCGTACCGCCGGTACGCCGTCTCCGGCGCGAGCCTGCTCATCAGCGGCAACGTGATGGTGGACGGGTCGTCGCTGGAAGCGCCGCGCAACGTCGTCATCGAAGGCGAGCAACACATGACGCGGCTGTGGCAGTGGGCGGCCACCACCACTGGCACCGATGTGCGGTTGATCATTCAGCTCTCGCTTCCGGGCCGGCAGACCCAGCGTGGCCTGGCGCTCGCCGGCCACCGACAGGATGTGGTGTCCGCCTCGGCGGTGCCGCTGGCTCTTGGGGGCCCGCTGTTCAAGCCACCGCGGGCGCTGATCGAACCGGAGATCGAGCGGATCATCGGTCGGTTCGCCTCGGCCGCGCGGATCGCGGCGGAGGCCGGTTTCGCCGGCGTGCAGGTGCACGCCGCGCACGGTTACCTGCTGAGCCAGTTCCTGTCGCCGCTGGTCAACAGGCGCACGGACCGATGGGGTGGTTCGATCGACAACCGGATGCGGCTGTTGATCGAGATCGTGCGGGCCGTGCGGTCAGTGACGTCGCAGTCATTCCTGCTCACCGCCAAGCTGAATGTTTCCGACTTCCAGCCCGGCGGGTTGGACGCCGCCGACGCCCTTCTCGTGGCGAAGGCACTGGAGGGCGAAGGCGTGCATCTGATCGAGCTTTCCGGTGGTACCTATGAGAGTTCCGCCATGATCGACGGCGGGCCGGCGCGCGATGCCACCGGCGCGCGGGAGGCGTACTTCCTGGAGTACGCCGAGCGGTTCGCGCCGGAGTTGACCGTGCCCCTGATGCTCTCCGGCGGGTTCCGCACCCGGACGGCCATGATCAAAGCGGTGAAGAGCGGCGCCGTCGACATGATCGGGCTGGCCCGGCCGATCGCGGTCGAGCCCGATTTTCCCCGCCGTATTCTCGACGGCACAACCGAGGCCAGCCTGGCCACGGCGCCGAAAGTCGGCAACAAGAACATCGACGATCTGCTCAGTGGTGGCTGGTACCAGGAACAAATAGCCCGACTCGGCCGAGGTAAGGCACCTCTGCCCAACCGGAAGCCACTAGTCGGGCTGGCAATCATGCTGGCCACCGGCCTGCGGGACAGGCTAATCACCAGAATCCCTGCGCTGGCCAAGAGGCGCTCGTGACCACGGCGCAGGTCACGCCAGCCTGTCGGGTCCAGCGACCCGGCACGGTGGCGAACCCGACTCGGGCCCGCACAGCCACCGCGAAGGGAGCATAAGGATGAGCGATCAACACGCTTTCTGGCCAGACGGTGCGCGCCTCGCCGTGACCGTGTCCATGCAGTTCGAAGCGGGCGGCCAGCCGATCAGCGGCGCCGGTGGACCGATCACCGAGCCGATCCTGCCCGGCTTTCCCGATCTGGGGCAGAACAGCTTCTACGAGTACGTCGCGCGGGAGGGCGTGCCCCGCATCCTGGACCTGCTGGTCAAGACTAATTGAAACCGGGCCTTCGCTGAGGTCGCCTTGGACAGCTCTGCGTCCCGGAAACCCGGAGCTCTGCTCATCACGTGGGCACGCTCAAGCCAGCCAGCCAGATCAGACGGCTACGTTGCCAGCTCGGCTCCGAATTCCCCGCTCAGTGGGCCGTAGGCACCGAGCTGAACGCCTACGTAGCCTTCGAGCGCGTCACTGCCACTGTGCAGTCCACGTCCCACGGCGATGTCTGCCATCATCACCG
>JAVRPG010000451.1:0-4917 GCA_032162325.1 Mycobacterium sp.
GCCCCCGTCAGGAAGTGATAGTTCGCCTCGTCGCCTGCGGGCACCGTCGCCGGCGTGTCCGACCAACCGAGGTCGGCGATCGTCGGTGCGCCCGGTAGCCAGCCTGGCGTCGAACCCCGCGGTGCGACCGGAACCGTTGGCGTCGATCCGGCCAGCACGCCAGGAATCGTGGGCACGATGCCAGACGTGGGCACGGCAAACGGGTCCAGCACGCTCTCGACCGTGTACGCGGCCGACGGCGCGGCTGTCGCGTCCGGAACATTTCCCCGCGGCGCGACCGGCACCGTCTGTGGAATGCCTTCGGGCTCAGGCGAAGTCGGCGCAGGCGCGTATACGTCGGTCACCGGCACAAACGGCGCTGGCGGTGTGTATGGGTTGGCCGAGCCGACCGCGGTAGTGCCCGCCGAGGTTGCCGCCGTCGTATCGGGCACGCTGCCGCGTGGCGCCACTGGCGACGCTTCAGCCGGGGTGTCGGGGCCGGGCCGGACGCTGGCTGCGAACAACTGAGTTGCCAGCGTGGCGAGTGTTCCGCTGCGCTGATGGGCAGGTCGCTCTCGGCGTCTACCGACCGGTACTCACTTGTACTCATGGAACTGGTCCACCGCCACCTTGTCGAGCACTGCGAGCGCGTCGTCAGTGAGCACGGCAAGTGACGAGTAGAGGGTGACCAGGTACGACGCGATCGCCGACCGGTTGATTCCGGTGAACCGCACCGACAACCCCGGTGCCTGCTCGCCGACCAGGCCGGGCTGGAACAGGCCCACCACGCCTTGGCGCTCTTCACCGGTGCGCACCAGGATGACCTTCGTTTTGCCCTTCTCCACCGGTACCTTGTCCGAGGGCACGATCGGGATGCCGCGCCACGTGATGAACTGCGCCCCGAACAGGCTCACCACCACAGGCGGCACACCGCGGTAGGTGGCCTCGCGACCGAACGCGGCGACACCGAGGGGATGGGTGAGGAAGAAGCTCGGCGTCTTCCAGACCTTCGTGATCAGCGCGTCCAGGTCGTCGGGGGTTGGCGCGCCGGCCAGTGTCTGGATGGTCTGCTCCGGGGCCGCCTGTGCCAGCAGGCCGTACTCGGGACTGTTGACCAGCTCGTACTCTTGACGCTCCTTGATGGTCTCAATGGTCAGCCGCAGCTGCTGGGCGATCTGGTCGTGCGGGCTGGAGTACAGGTCGGAGACCCGGGTGTGCACATCGAGCAGCGTGGAGATCGAGCGCAGCGTGTACTCGCGGGGATTCGTCTCGTAGTCGACGTAGGTCTCGGGCAGCGGCTCTTCGGTGCCTGCGCCCTCGTCGGAGTGAATCGCAACCTGCTCGGGATTGACCACCCGGTTGACCCGGTAGATGCCGGCCTCGACTGGTACCCAGCTCAACAGGTGTAGCAGGAACCGTGGGGTGATGGTTGAGAGCTGGGGAACGGTCTTCGTCGCGTTGGCGAGCTGCCGGGCAGCGAGATCCCCGAGCGCCTGTGACTCGTTCTGGGCCGACGTCATGGCTTACCTCCAGGTGCTGTAGAGGAATCGGCGGGGCCTGGTACAGCGACGACATCGACAGCAGTGCGATGACGTTCGGCCGGGTATCCCGTCGCCAACAATAGTGCGGTCGGGCCGAATGGACAGCCATAGTGCTCAACGTGCTCAAAACACACAGTGCTTGCTCAGACGTGGGCGTGCCGTATGGTACGGGCATGACACAGCCCACGACGCTGCGCCTTGGTTACGCGCATTGCCTGGTCGTGCGTTGTTGTTGTTGTTGTTGATTTTCTGACGCCATCCCCCTGCGTTGAGGCCCGCCCGTGTCTGGCGGTGTGCCGATACGCGCTGTTCAGAGCCAGAAAGTCAACCCAAATGACCGTCCTATCGTTGCCAAGGCCCGCACGTCTGCCCGTCTCCGTGCGCAGGCATGTCCGCGCACGCGATGCCGACGTCGCGCGGATGACGCGCTACCGCGGCGGAACCTACTCACACACGGTCGACACCATCGTGTTCACCGACGGGTCGTCAGCACGCACTGACCTCATCCGGCTCAACCCGAACATCGAGGCCTACTCGCTGGACTTCACCGGACACGCCCCGACCACGCCCTCGCACTACCGCGCGGCGACGTGGTCTGCCGTGCCCAATCTGCGCACCCGCGCCCACGAGGCGGAAGTCGACTGGATCCTGCGCAACTCGTTCCCGGGCGTTTCAACGGCCGAATTGAGCCGCAGGTTGCGCTCCGCCGGCTATCCGCTCGGCTCGGCCAACGTCGCCGAACACGAGGCCATCGCCGCGACCCAGGCCGCGATCTGGCACTTCACCAATGACCTGAACCTCGACAACCGCCCGCGCAACGTGCCAGTGGCTCAGCGCCGCACCGCCAACGGCATCTTCGTCGCATTCGACGGTGAACCCGAATTAGGCGGCTACTCAATCGAACTCGCGTCGCGCACCGCAGTGTCACTGATTCTGCAGAAGTCGGTCGACGGCCACAGCTGGCTCGATGTGCCCGCCTCCGGTTTGAACGTCGAGGCCGGTAAGGGCATACACCGCAAGGCGCTCGGGGTCGGCAGTACGGTGTCGCGCAGTCGTCATGGCCGCCGGGGTGACGGCTACCGGTACTACCGCGTCGTCGTCCTGGCCGATTCCGCGGTAGTAATCGGTGCGGTGCGGTTCTGGCTTACCGGCACCCGCACGTACCGCAACGCGGACCGCATCGTGCACCTGTACGACTACCTGTTGGCCGGCGCACGACGGGCCCGCGAAAGCGCCAGTCCTGCCGAGATCCTGTTCGATGACGCGACGGTCGTCGACGGCCTGGTGGGCCCGTTCCGCCTGCAGGCGACCGACAGCGCTTCGCTGACGGCCGTGGGCGCGGTTATCGTCGACGTCGACGGCCACGAGCTGACCGCTCCCATGGAGCCGGGGACAGAGTTCTATGTGCGTCCGCGACAGGGCACTGACGGTGTGCTGGTCAGCGCAACCGTGCCTGCAACGTCGAATGGCTTTGGCGGACGGGTGATCACGGGTGTGGCCCGCGACGACATCAACAACCGGCTGACGCCGGTCGCACTGACCATGCCGGCACCGCTCGTGGTCGACTTCGCGATCTACTTAGAACGCCGGCCCGCCGTCGCCCGCTGACTACATCGGCGCGTTGGCCGGCTGGAACACCCCGGAGCTGTCGGACTCCTCCTCGGCGCGCATCACGTGCACCACCGCGTTGATCAAGGCCAGGTGGGTGAACGCCTGCGGGAGTTGCCCAGATGCCGCCCGGTGCGCGGCTCCATCTCCTCGGCGTAGAGGTGCAGCGGGCTCGCGAACGACAGCAGCCGCTCACACAGGTGTTTGGCCCGATGGATCTCACCGAATCAACGACGAGGCGGCGACGATTGCCAGCGAGATGGTCGCCAACGCGGCCAAGAAGTAGCCCGTCATACCGTGACAGAAAGCGCGGACATCACGATCAGAACGATGATCGCCGCGCCAACGAGGTACACCTCCCGGCGGGGCGAAATACGTTTTGGGAGTGGACGTTTCGCGAGCGTTCGCTGGCGCCGGGCCGCAATCAGATAGGTCGACAGCGCCAGTAGGGCGGCAAAGGCGGCCGCCACGAACTGCAGTGCATTGGCGTCGCGATGGGCGTCCTTGAGCAGAAGGAGCGCGCCATTGGCCAGTACTCCGAGCGAGGTTCGAGTCCAGGCCAATGCGGTTCGTTCGGCTTGTGTTTCGCGCCCGCGGCGGTCGCTCCGGCCGGTGTTGGTCAACCGGTAACCGCCCTTATGACGACGAGGCCGACTGTCAATAGTCCGACCACGACAAGACCGATTCCGAGATAAATCGGCGTGGGATGCCGGGGCAACGGCAGGTCGCGGCGCATGGCACGATCGACCTGCCCCCAACGAAGTATTCCCATGCCGGCGGTGAGCATCGCGAGCACCGCCAGCGCGATTCCGAGCACGTGGCGGGCGCCGGCAATCGACAACTCAGGGACCAGCTGGACCACCGCTACGGCTGCGGCGAGCAGGCCGAGCGCGGTGCGCTCCCAGGCGAGAAATGTTCGTTCGTTCGCCAGGGTGAAGCGGTAATCAGGCTCGACCTCAGGCGCGCTGTCCGGCGGCTCGCTGGTCGTGTCGTCGGGGTCGCCCACCACTTCACACAGGCATTTCTGCCTACTTGGCCAGCGAAAACAGTCGGCCGCGCTCGATCAGGTCACCCCAAACCGTGAACGCTTCGGCATGCTCTGAGGACGACGATCCGCTGGCGAGCGCCACCAATTCGGCGGCCAATCGTCCGATGCCGACGCCCGTCTGATGCACCGTGCGGACCAGTTCGTCGAATGCCTCTTGGTCCGAGCAGCCGCGCAACCCGACCAGGATGCCCGTGGCCACGTCGATCACCCGGCGCGATGTGTCGTCCCCCACGCGATAACTCATGGATGTGATGGTCCTCACCCGGGACAGGCGCGACAAGACGTCGCGCCGGGATGATCCTGAACCGCTACCTCGCCTTCACCAGCGCGCAACCGGCCCTACATCGGCGCGTTGGCCGGCTGGAACACCCCGGAGCTGTCGGACTCCTCCTCGGCGCGGATCACGTGCACGACGGCGTTGATCAAGGCCAGGTGGGTGAACGCCTGCGGGAAGTTGCCCAGGTGGCGCCCGGTGCGCGGTTCGATCTCCTCGGCGTAGAGGTGCAGTGGGCTGGCGAACGACAGCAGCCGCTCGCACAGGTGTTTGGCCCGGTGGATCTCGCCGATCTCGACCAGCGCCGACACCAGCCAGAACGAGCAGATGGTGAACGTGCCTTCCTCACCGGACAGGCCGTCATCGGTTTCCTCGACGCGGTACCGCAGCACCAACCCATCCTCAGTGAGCTCATCGGCGATGGCCAGCACCGTCGCACGCACCCGCGGGTCGTCAGCGGGCAGGAA
>JAVRPG010000452.1:0-2605 GCA_032162325.1 Mycobacterium sp.
AACGTGCACTCCGCCGACTAGGCGCGCAAGGCCACGGGCGTTGCCGGAGCGATATGTGTGGGCGGCGTGCCGAGCGAACCTGGATCAACGAACCGGTCTGTTTCGTTGGAGGTATCCCGCGTTATACGTGGATCTTCGTGGCCATGCCGTGATAACCCTCTGAGTACGAAGCGGGCCGTGCAGCTCTCGGCCGTGAGCGGAGGGTGTCACTTGAACGCATTCCACAAGAGCAAGAAGTCGGCCGCCGTATTGAAGCACGCGATCATCGACCAGTACGCGACCCCATTCGACGATGTCGTAGCTTCTGGGGTCACCGGCGAGGACCGCACACACCCAACATCGGACGAACGCGCAAAGACCGCGCGGTCACGTATTGGTCGCCGCGCCACCGACGGGACCACGGGTCCTGCACGAAAGCAAGATCATTTGGAAGCCAGTGGCCCCGATCGCGTCCGGGTCGGGCCGGTGAGTTTGGTGCGCCCGACGAAGCTGCCGGACAGTTTCTCCGGCGGCGCGAGGCCGGCGTGCTTGACCGGGCTGCGGCCGCTGGCGAACCGGTGCGGGTCGCCGGTCTCGGCCAGGATCGCCGCGGCCCCGACCGGTGAGACCCGGCGATGGAGGTGGCCAGCTCGGTCTGGGGCGGATGATGATCTTCCGTGAGCGGCAACTTCGACACGTGCTAAGCGTGCACGAGAACCACTACAACACGCACGGCCCCGATCGGGCTCTCGCGCAGTGTTCACCGATCGACATCGGCAGAACTCAGCTACTGCGCGTGGCGGCCACGGTTCGGCGGGCACAGGCTCCTCGTCGGTCTGATCAACGAATAGGAGCACGCCGCCTGACTGCGGTCAGTCGGTTTCGGGCTGGCCGAGCGCACCTGCGAGGCGGGCCCGGGACGCGGTCAGGTGTGCGCTCATCGCCTGTGCGGCGCCGGCCTCGTCGCGCCGGGTGACTGCCTCGAGCACCCGTTCGTGCTCTCGCATTGTGTCGTCGGCTATCCCGATCGTGTAGTAGAGCCGGTAAAGCTGCGCGTGGGGACGGAGTCGCTCCAGGGTCTCGACCATCAAGCCGACGCCAGTCGCGGTCGCTAATGCGACATGGAAGGCGGCGTCCTGGGAGGCGAAGGCTTTGTAACTTTCGTAGCCGTCGCCGGACAGCGGCGGTTTCATTTCGGCAATGAGATCCTCCATGCCGGTGATCTGCCGCGGCGTCGCGACCTGAGCGGCCCACGAGGCGCACGCCGGTTCGAGCAGGAGCCGCATCCGGAACAATTCTTCGAACGTTCGGGCGTCAATCAACGGCGCGGCGGTGTAGCCGTGGTGCGCCTTCTTCGTCACCAGGCCATCCGATTCCAGCCGCGCCAAGGCCTCCCGGATCGGGGTGGCAGAGACCTTGAGGTCGCGGGACAGCCCGTCGATCGACAACCTGGCGCCCGGCTCGACGACGTTGTCCATCAGCTTGGATTTGAGGATTTCGTAGATCTCGTCGGCCAGGACCGATCGACGTGGTGCGTTGACGCTGCCGAACGGGGATCCGACGCTGGTCGTCTGCACTGCAGCCATACCCCCGATCCTATACGAAGTTTGATCTTAGCCAGGCACAAGACAATGTTGCCCGCGGACTTCTGCAGCATGCCCATCGGCAACACTCCTGCGGTAGTTGCTGATTGCGCCCTGATGACGCCGAGGTTTCGGGCTATTGACACCACGCCGTTCGGACTCGATGATCGTAGATCCTATAGGAATTTGGGAGCTCTCCATGAACTGCCTCCGATGAACGTCAACGCACGAAGGGTGACATCTGTGACAGGTACTCGTCTCGCGGTACAGCTCGGCGCGGCCGGGCTGGCCGTCGGCCTGCTGGCGGCCTGCTCCGCCGCCGGCTCATCAACGTCGGGCTCATCCTCTTCGAGCAGCAAGGCACCCACGCAGGTGGTCATCGGTCTGTCGAACCAGACTATGGCAGTGACCTTCCCGGTCGGCCTGGCAAAGGGCGCTCAGCAGGAGGCAGACAAGCTCCGGGTGAAGCTGGTCGTGCTCGACTCGAAGGGTGACGTCCAGAAGCAGGGGAGCGATATTCAGGACCTGATCGCCCAAAAGGTGAACGGCATCCTGGTCGTGCCGAACTCACCCGGACCGGCGCAGGCGATGGTCGACGGCGCTGCCGCGGCCGGCATCCCGATCGCGTCGGTGCACGGCACCGTCGGCACCGGCCCGGCGACCGTCCCTTACGACAAACTGTCGTTCACCATCAACGAGAATGCCGCTACCGTCGGGCACGAGGAGGCCAGCCTGGCCAAGCAGGCGCTGCCGTCCGGCGGCAAGGTCGCCATCATCACCGGGGCCTCCGGCTTCCTGGAGAACACCACCTGGACCGCGGGCTTCAAATCCGACCTGGCCGCGGCCGGCGGGTTCAGCATCGTCGCCACCCAGCCGGGTGACTGGACGGCGGAACAGGGTCAGGCCGCCTGCCAGGGCATCCTGAGCGCGCACCCAGACGTCAACCTTTTCTACGCGTTGTCGGACGACATGGCAGCCGGCTGCGCCAAGGCCGTGGCGGCGGCACATTCGTCGGCCAAGATTCTCGGCAACGGCGGCGCCAA
>JAVRPG010000453.1:0-3808 GCA_032162325.1 Mycobacterium sp.
GTACCCGTTTCTGGCGTGATGCCGGCGCGGCGGCGGTATTCGGCCACGTACTCCAGCAGCGCCGGCCCACGCGGCCGCCGCCCCAGCCGGACATCACAGGTGGCGACCTTGCTCTCCTGGATGAACACGTTCGGGTCGACCACCACCCCGAGCAGGTCGTTGACCACGTCGCCCTCGACCAGCCCGACGTGGCCCCAGTGGTAGGGCATCCAAACCTGGTGCACCACACGGTCTTCGACGCGCAGCGGCTTCATGCGGTCCGTCACGAACACCCGCGCCTCCACCGCCGTGCGGCTGGTGATCACGTGCGCCCAGTCCATATGCACCAAGCCCCGTTGCGCCGCCAACTCCGGGGACACCTCCACGAACAGCGCCGGCTGCAGCTCCGAGAGGTAGGGCAGCTGCCGGCTCATCGCGCCGGCCGTGTGGTGCTCGGTCAGCCGCGCCGCGGTGAACACGAACGGGAACACCTCACCGTGCGCCTCCGGCGGCGACGGGTTCCACGGGTTGTCCGGCCGGCCGTACACAATCCGCACCGGGTTGCCCTGCTGTTTGTAAAGCGCGTTGCGGAAAGGGGATTCGTGCGGCTCGTAATGCGTGGGCAGCGGGCCGTCGAGGAGGCCGTTGGGCGCGAACAGCCAGCCCTTGCCATCGGCCTGCATGATGAACGGGTCGTCACCGCGCAATGCGTCGACGCCCACCGCGCCCTCGTGTGGGCGGTAATCCGGCGGCTTGTTCATTTCGAAGTCGGGAACGTCGAACCCGGTCCACTCGTCCTTGTCCGGGTCCCACCAGATGAGCTTCTTGCGCTGGCTCCATGGGCGGCCCTGCGGGTCGGCCGACGCGCGGTTGTAGAGCACCCGCCGATTCATCGGCCACGTCCAACCCCACTGAGAATCAGCGGAAGCCTCGGACGACCTCTCTTCGTGCGGTTTGCGCCGCGCCGCCTGGTTGACCTCGTCGGCGTAGACGCCGCTGTAGATCCAGCACCCGCACATCGTGCTGCCGTCGGCCTTGAGGTCGAGGTAGTTCTTGACCGCCCGGCCGGTCGTGAGGTCGACACCGCTGATGCGCCGCAGCACGTCCTCGGCCGACGGCTCGTCGCCCTCCATCGCGTAGTCCCACGACAGGTCGAGCAGCGGCCGGTCGCGTTCGTCGGTCGAGCCGGCCAGCTTCTCCCGCAGGATGCGGCCCAGGTGGTAGAAGAACCACAGCTCCGAGCGGGCGTCGCCGGGCGGGTCGACCGCCTTCTCCCGCCACTGCAGCATCCGCTGCGTCTGGGTGAATGTGCCCGCCTTCTCCACATGCGACGCGGCCGGGAAGACGAACACCTCCGTCCGGCAGGTCTCCGGGGCGATCTCGCCGGTCTCGACCTCCGGCCCGTCCTTCCAGAACGTAGCGCTCTCGATCATGGCGAGCTCGCGCACCACCAGCCAATCGAGGTTGGCCATGCCGAGCCGCTGCAGCCGCCCGTGCGCGGAACCAACGGCGGGGTTCTGGCCCAGCAGGAAGTAGCCGAACACCTTGCCGTCGACCATGTCCATGACCGTCCGGTACGAGCCGTGGTCCCCGTTGATCCGTGGCAGGTAGTCGAAGCAGTAGTCGTTGTCGGCAGTCGCGTTCTTGCCCCAATACTCCTTCAGCAGCGACACCATGTAGGCGTCGGCGTTGTGCCAGAAGCCCTTCTGGTTCTGGCTCCTGATCCTGTCGAGGTAGTCCGATAGCGTGGCGTGTCCCGCGTGCGGCATCGCGAGGTATCCGGGTAGCAGGTCGAACAGTGTCGGCACGTCCGTGGAACCTTGGATGCTTGCGTGCCCGCGCAGCGCGATCACACCGCCACCCGGTCGGCCGATGTTGCCCAGCAGCAGCTGGATGATCGAGCCGGTGCGGATGTACTGCGCGCCCACCGAGTGCTGCGTCCATCCCGTGCTGTACACCAGCGCTGCCGTGCGCTCACGACCGGAGTTCTCCGTCCACGCCCGCGCGACCTTCAGGAACTCCTCGGCCGGCACGCCGCACACCCGCTCCACCATCTCCGGGGTGTAGCGGGCGTAATGCCGCTTGAGGATCTGGTAGACGCAGCGCGGGTGCTGCAGAGTCGGGTCGGTTGGGATGTCGCCGGCGCCGCCCTCGATCGGCGGGCCGCCGGACCCGTGCTGGTCCGGCGCGGCCTTTTCTTTGGCGCCCTGCCCACCGCGGCCACCCGGATCCGTCGACTCGTAGTGCCAGGTCGACGGATCGTAGGAGGCGGTCTCGTGGTCGTAGCCGCTGAACAGCCCGTCGAGGTCCTCGGTGTCCCGATAGCCCTCGTCGACGAGGAACGACGCGTTGGTGTAGGCGGTGACGTACTCCCGGAAGTCCAGCTCGTTGGACAGGATGTAATTGATCACCCCGCCGAGGAACGCGATGTCACTGCCCGCGCGCAGCGGCACGTGCCGGTCGGCAACCGCGCTAGTGCGGGTGAACCGCGGGTCGATATGCACGACCTCGGTGCCGCGCGCCTTGGCCTCCATCACCCACTGGAACCCCACCGGATGGGCCTCGGCCATGTTGGAGCCCATGATGACGATGAAGTCCGAGTTGACGAGGTCTTGCGGATAGTCCGTCGCTCCGCCGCGACCGAAGGAGGCTCCCAGACCGGGAACCGTGGCGGAGTGTCAAATACGGGCTTGGTTCTCGATCTGCAGCGCACCCAGCGCGGTGAAGAGCTTCTTGATCAGATAGTTCTCTTCGTTGTCCAGGGTCGCGCCGCCGAGACTCGCGATGCCCATGGTGCGGCGAAGCGTGTTGCGGTCGGCGTCGAAGTCCTGCCAGCCCTTGCTCCGCGCGTCGAGCACCCGGTCGGCGACCATGTCCATCGCCGTGTCGTGGTCGAGCTCCTGCCACTCGGTGGCGTACGGCGGGCGGTAGCGCACCTTGTGCAACCGCTGCGGCCCGGTCACCAGCTGCTTGCTCGCAGAACCCTTGGGGCACAAGCGGCCTCGCGAGATCGGGCTGTCCGGGTTGCCCTCGATCTGGACGACCTGCCCGTCTTTCACGTACACCTTCTGCGCGCACCCGACCGCACAGTACGGGCAGACGGAGTGGGCGACGTGATCGGCTTCGGCGGTGCGGGGTGTGAGCCCGGCCGATCGCTTGGACTGGGCGGCCTTGCCGCGGCCCAACGCATCTTGGCCGGTGATCTGCCGGTAGACCGGCCACGACTGGATCAGCTTCCCGATGTCCATCAGCGTCCCTCCGTCGAATCTGCTCGCGGCTACCCGGCCGGTCTTTCGATCAAACCACTGTCCGCGTGCCGTCGTCGGCTCGCCGTGTGATCCGCCGCGCGTCAAGCTGTTCCATGAGCGGGACGGCGACGCGACGCGTGGTGCTCAGCGCGCGTTTGGCTTCGCTGACGGTGAAGGGCTGCGGGAGCGTCTGCAGGACTGCGGCCGCGCGGTCGAGCGCGTGGGGCCCGAGCACGACGCCGTCGGCGATCCGGGTCAAGCGCCCGGCCCGTACCGCCGCGGCAAGCTCGCGGGTGCCGAGCTTGAGCTCGGCCAGCTCGTCGGCTTCCGGCGCGCGGAACGGGTCGGCGGCCAGCCACTCCTCCACCGTGCGCACCACCTTGTCCACCCGCGGAGGCAGCACCGCGCCCGGCGGCCGGACCAGGCCGTCGGCCACTTGGAGGCCCGTGCCGTCCAGCAACTTGGGCACCAGCTCGGCGGCGGGCAGCCCGACCTGCTGCCGAAGCGTCTCCAGCGGCATTCCCGCCGCGATGTCGTGCTCGGGGGCCCAGCGCTGCACCGACGCGAGAGCGGCTTCGCGC
>JAVRPG010000454.1:0-5494 GCA_032162325.1 Mycobacterium sp.
CGCCCACGTTATCCGGGGTCATGACGATGTAGGCGTGTGGCATCAGCTTCAAGAGCCTGCCGCTGACCGGAGCGACCGCGTCGATCACTCCGCGCGGAGGGTCGATTGCTGCGCCATGGCCGACCATCCCTTGGGAGAACACGGGGTCGGGGACGTCCTGAAGGGGAACCGCACGCCCGGCGACCGGGGCGAGAACTGACGTCTGACTCACTGTCCTGACTCCTTTGCTCTTGCGCACCACAATACGAGCGTGATCGAAAGACGGTCTCACGTTCACGTGTTCTCGTCTAAGCTTCCGCACAGCTTCGGCGCCGGGGCGCGGTTTCGGCAGAGGAGGGGCAGGAGAACATGAGCGACACAGCGAAAACTGAAGGGGCGCAGGAAAAGTCGGGCATGCGCATTCCCGGCTTCGCACAGTTGCAGCGCCTGGGCAAGAGCCTCATGCTGCCGATTGCGGTGCTGCCAGCGGCGGGAATCCTGCTCCGCCTTGGCCAGCCCGACCTGCTGGGCCGGATCCACGCCCCGGTAGTCGGCTCATTCTTCCAAGCGATGAGCGCTGCAGGCGATGCAGTGTTCACCAACCTGCCCCTGCTTTTCGCAGTTGGCGTCGCGATCGGGTTCGCGAAGAAGGCGGACGGTTCGACAGCACTGGCCGCCGTCGTGGGCTACCTGGTGGTGCAGGCGGTGTTCAAGACCATGTCGCCGATCGTTCTCGCCGGCGAGGTCGACAAGTCGGGCGACCAAGCCCTGATCAACTACAGCGTGTTCGCGGGAATCGTGGTCGGACTGGTCACCGCGTGGCTGTTCGACCGCTACCACACCATCCAGTTGCCGTCCTACCTCGGATTTTTTGGGGGCAGGCGCTTCGTCCCGATCGTGGTGTCACTGGCCTGCCTGTTTATCGCGTTCGCCATGAGCTACTTCTATCCGATCTTCGATGCGGGGCTGACGGGCCTCGGCAAGTTCATCGGCGGCTCGGGAGCCTTGGGCGCATTCGTCTACGGGTTCGCCAACCGCATGCTGATTCCGTTCGGTCTTCATCACATCCCGAACTCATACGTGTGGTTCCTCTACGGCGACTACCAGACTCCCGACGGCCACGTCGTCACCGGCGAACTCACCCGCTTCGCCGCCGGCGATCCGACCGCGGGCATCCTCACGTCGGGGTTCTACCCAATTCTGATGTTCGGGCTGCCGGCTGCCGCACTGGCGATGATCCATGTCGCGAACAAGAAACAGAGGAAGGTCGCGGTCGGCATACTGTCGGCGGCCGCGCTCACCGCGTTCGTGACCGGCATCACCGAGCCTCTCGAGTTCGCATTCATGTTCGTGGCATTCCCGCTCTACGTCATCCACGCCGTGCTGACCGGGCTGTCCCTGGCGATCGCGTACCTGCTCGACATACACCTGGGCTTCTCGTTCTCCGCCGGGCTGGCGGACCTCCTCCTCTATGGCACGGCCCCAGCCGCGAAGAACATCCCGCTGCTCATCGGCATGGGCGTTGTGTTCTTCGTCGTCTATTACCTGTTGTTCCGGTTTGCGATCACGAAGTGGAACTTGAGAACCCCCGGACGGGAGCCGGAGACCGAATTCGAGGCGGAGGAGCAGGCGAACCTCGGCGAGGGTGCCGACACCGCCCCTGCCGTTGCCGCGGGCGGATCTGGTGTCGCGACCGACACGAAGACCGCATCCGCCCCGACCACGACCGACAGCAAGGCCGAGCAAGTCATCGCGGCGTTCGGCGGCCGGGAGAACCTCGTCAACGTCGACGCCTGCATCACGCGCCTGCGCATGGAGGTCGCCGATAAGAGCAAGGTGGATCAGGCTCGCCTGAAGAGTCTCGGGGCAGCGGGTGTCATCGAGGTCGGCAACAGTGTCCAGGCGGTCTTCGGCACAGATGCCGAAGCCTTGAAGAACGACATCATCGAGATCCTCTAGAGAAGCTTCAGGAGCGGCTCTGGTGTCGAGCCTGTACGCAGGTCGTGCCGTCCGTGCGGGTGCCGATGGGCAGCGACACCATGCGCGCCGATCCGACACCGCATTTGGTGATGGGTACCGCGATCACGTGGTTGGACTAGCCGGCTGACTGGTTAGTGTTCCGGCTGGTCCGCGGCGGACTGGTGTGCGCTCAACGCCGGCGTGCGGCCGAGGGACTGCCCTGACGGTGAGTTGCTGTTCGCCAGTGGTCAGGTGGACGACGGCATGCTGCCGTCAAACACCACCGAGGAACTCAACAGCCGGGATGGCAGCCCTGAGCCCATCATCCACTACTCGGACTTGAACAACGTCGTGGCCGCGATCGGCGCCGTCGCCGCCGCGTGCGCATCTCCTGCACAACGATGCGCCGCTGACCCCGGATGTGCCGGTCGGCAGGTGCACGCCGCGAACCGGTGCGGGTTTGGCGGTGGAGGCAGTGAGCTAACTGCAGTTGTTGACATCCTCCCCCGCCTGAAGGCGTGGGATTCCCGCGTGCCGATGTCTAGCTGTCTCGGTGCCCATCACAGCACCGCCGTAAGCCCGGGGCTTTTGCGTTCGCGCCGACCAACTCTGTCCCTTGCGGGCGCCACACCTGCGATGCCAGCGGCCTCGTTGGTTACTTTCCTCGACGCCGGTCGATGTCGTGACCTTGGGATCTCTCCGGGGGATTCAATTGTGGCCAACACCGTAGCAGCCGTCGCCGACAAATCCAGACGCGCTTGTCCCCCGGCTGAAGCCGCGGGCTTGCGCGCTACGTGTCTCCTGGTCAGTCCGCGGTGTGGCGCCGTCCTGGCGCCACCCGACGGGTATCGGCACGAAGGATTCTGTCGATCAGCACCAAACCACGTTGACATCCGCGCCGTTGTAGTTCACGTGCACCCCGCACTGGGCCAGCATTCCGGGGTCGACCGTGGGCACATCAAAGCCGGCGTTCGTCGCGATGTTGGCTCCGCTCGCAGTGACGACGGCCGGCCCCGACCCGATGGCAGACGTCGACGCCAGGGCCGGCGAAGCCAAGCCGGCGGTCGCTGCAGCGATCGCGGTGGCTGCAGATAGGGCGATAGTTAGCTTCTTCATTTTCTCTTCTCCTTTCAAGAGCTGCGGGGCGGCGACGAGATCATCAGGCTCCCCTTAGCTACCTACACAGTTGGAGTAATCCTCCACATGTAGGTAACCGGACGAATGTAGGATTCGATTCCGTAAGGCCTACACTTGTAGGTCAACCGACACCTGTAGTGAGGATGTGACCGTGGTCACCGGCAAAGCGAGCTCTGCGCCGTCGGTCGATCCCCGAGTGCGCCGCACGCACGCGATGCTGCAACGCGCCCTGATTGACCTTGTCGACGAACAGGACCTGCCCCGGATCAGCGTCGCCGACGTCGCGGAACAGGCGGGCGTCAGTCGGTCGACGTTCTACGACCACTACCGGGACGTGCACGAGCTGGCCGAAGCCGCCTCAACGGCGATGATCGACGACGTGATTGACTCGTTACCCTCGCCAGGTGACCCCTTTAGCGGGCCGGAGCGGGAGCAGACTGAGGCACTGCGAGACTTCTTCGCCAACTTCGCCGCACACGCCAACCTCTACCGCAGACTGCTGGGACCACAGGGCAGTGCGCGCGTCATGGATCACATTCGTCGCCGCACCACTGCGGGCATCCACTTCATCATGCATCCGCAGGATGCCGCTGACGACGCCGTGGGTACGTCCGACGCCGCGGACACTCCCCATGACGTGTCGGCAGCATTCGGCGCCGGCGCCCTTATCGGGGTGGCCATCGACTGGCTTCAGCGTGGCTGCCCGCGCACCCCGGAGGAAATGGCCACTCTGACATCTCCGCTCTTCACCGCCCTCTACGGCGACGACACGCAGTCGCCATCATGAGGACCGGATTTCCTCCAAGATGCGCTGAACGGCGCTCGATCGGCGACACAGCGTCATCTCCCATGCCGGAGGTGAATGCGCTGCTGGCCGGATGTGAGGCGATGCAGAGTTACGACGCCGAGTTGGCCGAGCGGTCCACCACTGTTGTGGTGGACGACCTGCGGACATCCTCGTAACCCCAAACAGGCTGTGCCGCTGTGCTTTTGAAGAGTTCCTACGGACGCAGGACGATTTTGCCCCTGGTGTGCCGCAGTTCGAGTGTGCGATAGGCATTCTGGACGTCATCGAGCGAGAATGCCTCGGCGATTGGAAGGTCCAGTTCGCCGGTTGCGACGAGATTCGCAAGCTCTGCGAGCACACCGGCATCAGCGGCGTCCGCATTGCCGGCGGCTTTGACCCCGTACGTCTCAACTGCGGCGACGTCAATGATGGTGTCCACGCGCTGCGGCGGCACGCCGAGCTCGGTTACGGCGAGCTCCACATATCCGCCGCCGAAGAAGTCCAGGAAGGCGTCGACCCGTCCGTTTGGCGCGGCCGCCCTGAGCCGGTCGGCGAGGTCGTCTCCGTAGTTGACCGGGATGACGTCGTGCGCGGACAGCCACTCGTCGTTGGACGGGCCGGCGATACCAAGCACCGCGGCGCCGGCACGCTTTGCCAACTGCACCGCGATCGTGCCCACACCCCCTGCGGCCCCAGATACCGCGACGGTGTCGTCGGCTGTCAGCTCGACTTCGCGCACCGCGGCGTAGGCGGTGGTGCCGGCGACGAACAGTGCACCGGCGACTTCCCACGACAGGGCCTCCGGTTTGGGAGTCAGTTGATTGGCGGGCACGGTCACGAATTGCGCCTGGCTTGACCGCTGCTCGGTGAAGCCCAGCACCTCGTCGCCGACCGTAAACGTCTCGACTTCGGGGCCGACTTCAGCGACCGCGCCGGCCAGGTCGCTGCCCTGGCCCGACGGAAAGGTGGACGGCCAGCGGTCGTGCAGCACGCCCTTGCGGATCATGGCCTCCCCCGGGTTGATCCCGGCCGCCTTGACTTCTACCAGCACCTCACCAGAACCCGGTGACGGGCGACGCACGTCACGCACCTCGAGCACCTCGATGTCGCCATAGTGGTCAAACTTGACCGCTTTCATATCCGCCATGATCTGTTCTCCTGTGCGTCGGCGTCACAACTTTCATTACTGGGACGTTCAACGCTGCCGTCATGACCACACCATCCCTCTTCCCTC
Source organism: Mycobacterium sp. (assembly GCA_032162325.1). Classification (GTDB taxonomy): domain Bacteria; phylum Actinomycetota; class Actinomycetes; order Mycobacteriales; family Mycobacteriaceae; genus Mycobacterium. Next base: position 5,097 of record JAVRPG010000454.1, read on the forward strand.
TACGCGCTGTGAGAATCCCATCATGTTCCCTAAGAGAACAGCGTCCGCGCCGCGTATCGCGCCGACGCGCCTCATGATTGTCGGGGACGGCGACGTCGTCTGCCCGACCGATCTCGGGCTGGATGCGTTCAACCGCGCCCGCGAGCCTAAGCGGCTCGAGCTGTATCCCGGCGGTCACTTCTCCGCCTACACCGATCAGTTCGAGCGCGCAGCCGACGCCGCGGCGGAGTGGTTCACCCATCGCCCTTCGTTCCGCGAGACAATCACTCGTATGACCGAGATAACGCGGGTGTTTCCTCTCCGCGAACATGGCGGTTGGGCGCATGCGGTGGGGTGGTCAGATGTCGCACAGCTCAGGAGGTAAGCCACCATGCGCGGCTTGACCCGCCGTATGGTCC
>JAVRPG010000455.1:0-2705 GCA_032162325.1 Mycobacterium sp.
CGATAGGGTAGAGGGTCCCGCTCGGGCATGGTGGATGGGGTCGACGCGTATCGTGTCGTCAGCGGTGCAGCGCTGCTCTGGCGGCATGTACCGAGGCCACCGCACTCGCGCCCTCGCCGACGGCAGCCGCGACGCGTTTCATCGAGCCACATCGCACGTCGCCGACCGCGAAGACGCACGGTTGCGACGATTCGAACGCAAGCGGCCGCCGCGCCCGGTCGGTCCAGCCGTGGCGTCGGTCCGAAGACCGCAGGGCCGCGTCCGTGTACATGAAGCCGGACGGGTCTCGGGCGAGGTTGGAAAGCCAGTCGGTGGCCGGAACGGCGCCGATGAAGCAGAACAGTGTGGTGGTCGGCTCAATGGATGAGCGCCCCGATGACCGGTCCAGCAACGAGACCGCAGTCAGCGTCTCATTGCCGTGCAAGGCAGTGATTTCGGTTGCCGTGCGAACGGTGATGGCTGGGTGGGCCAGCACGCGCTGCGCGAGGTAATCCGACATCTTGTCGCCCAGGCGGGTCCCGCGGATGACCAGGTTGACGGGGCATTGGTGTGCGGTCAGGTTCAGAGCGGCTTGTCCGGCCGAATTCGCACCCCCAAGGACTGTCACCGGCTGGCCAGCACAGTCGCGGCTCTCCAGCTCAGTTGCCGCGTACTGGATGGCTCCGGACCGTTGAAATTCCTGCCAGCGATCCAGCGGAAGGGAGCGGTACTGCGCGCCGGTGGCGACGATGATCGCGGTGGTCTGTATACGCGTGCCGTCCTCCAACACGACGTATGGCTGGTTGCCGCCCGCTAGTGCGGTGACGCGGCAGGGCGCGAATATCTGAGCACCGAATTTCATCGCTTGGACCAAGGCTAATTGGGTCAGTGTCGTGCCGCTGATCCCGTCGGGGAATCCTAGATAGTTCTCAATGCGGGCGCTGGAGGACGCTTGGCCACCGGGAGCTACTGCATCGAAAAGCAGTGTCGACAAACCCTCGGAGGCACCGTAGACCGCGGCGGCCAGACCGGCTGGGCCGGCGCCGATTACGACGAGATCGGTGGTGGCTAAGTGGTTCTGGATCGTGTAGGAGAGTCCGAGAGTTTGCGCTAGGGCTGCCGAGGTTGCGTGAGGGATGACGGTCCCGTTGACAACAGCAACCGGTAGATCCGACGGTTGCAGCTGGTGTTGGGTGAGTATTCCTGCACCGATCACGGATTGGTTGTCGTACCACCGATGCGGTATCGCGAGTCGGGCGGCGTAGGTTCTCAGCGACGTGGTCTCCGGAGACAGTGCCGCGCCGATGATCTCAACGGACTCTCCGGCCGAATCCAGCAATGCTGATCGGCGCGCACGCAGCATCTTGACGAGAATCTCGGAGAGTTCGGCGTCCTGGGCGAGCAGTCGCCGAAACGCGTCTGCTGGTATTCGCCGCACCGTGCCGGCGACCACAACCCGTGCGGTTAAGAAGGCATGCTGGGACGTCAGGACGTTCAGTTCACCCACGAATTGACGGGGCCCGAACCGCGCGAGGATCTGCTCAGGTGCCCCGTGGGTCCCCTCGTGCACGATTTCGACGACGGCATCGTCGGTAAAGAACAGGTCAACTGCCGCATCGCCGGATTGAAAAAGCTTCTGCCCCAATTTGACTGGCTCGGGTTGGCTGAACGCGTCGACGCGTCGGCGCTGTTGTGCCGTTAGCGTCGGGTACGCGTCTGTTCCAGCCTGCCGAGCGTCGACGCCGTCCGGCCGATCAGCGGAACTGTCTGATCTCACTGGAGCGTGACTCCCTGCGCCGCGGGTGCCGTCAGCGGTCTGCGGCTTTCAACAGCAGTGGGGCCAACTCGGGAGGCCTTGGTGCCCGCTGTTGGGCTACCAGCCAGTTAATGAGTGGCGGCATTGAGCCAGACCTCGATGTTCGTCACCGCGTCGCGGTAAAAGGTTCGGTAGAGGTCTTCGGCCACGTAGCCGATGTGCGGCGTGGCCAACACGTTAGGCAGGGTGCGAAGTGGGTGGTCGGTGGGAAGGGGTTCAATGTCAAACACGTCCAGTGCCGCGCCAGCGATGGATTTCGACCGCAGCGCGTGGATCAGGGCGTCGCCGTTGACGATAGGGCCGCGCGACGTGTTGATGAGCCACGAGGTGGGCTTCATGGCCTTTAGTTCGGCGGCGGTCACCAGGCCTCGGGTGCGCTCGCTGAGCACGAGGTGGATGCTCAGTACGTCGGCCCCGCGGAACAGATCTTCTTTTGGTGCCCACTGGGCGCCACTGGCTAGGGCGCGCTCCGGGGTCAGGTTCTGACTCCACGCCAGGACGGTCATGCCAAAGGCGCTGCTGATACGGGCCATCTCGCTGCCTATGCGGCCAAGGCCCAGCAAACCGAGAACCCTGCCGGATAACTCACGTCCGATCGACGTTTGCCAGCTGCCGGCGCGCAGCGAGGCGGTCTCGGCGACGAGATTGCGGGCGCTTGCCAAGATCAGCGCCCATGCAAGTTCGATCGTGGGTGTAGACCGGTATCCGGTATCAGTGATCTCGATGTTGAGGTCGCGGGCAGCCTGCGTGTCGATCGACGCGTTTCCGGGACCCGTCGATGCGATCAGCTTTAGGCGGGGCAGCCGCTCAAGGATGCCCCGCGGCAGTGGCGTGCGTTCGCGCATGACGCACAGCACGTCGAAGGGCTGCAGACGGTCCACGACGTCATCAGGGTCACTGAGGTGGTCGG
>JAVRPG010000456.1:0-2592 GCA_032162325.1 Mycobacterium sp.
GGTCGGCCAGCCCTTGGCCGAGCGCTGCGGCGAAGGCCTCGCGTGTGGTGCGGGTGGCCTTAGGAGTGGTGACCAACGTCGCGGTCGCGGCCATCTCCGGGTTGCGGGTGAAGGCCCCGACGGCCGCGGTGCCGATCAGCTGAACCCACGCGCTGCGCCGTGCGTGCTGTTCGACCGGCCCCTCCGGCGGGGGCACCGGGCGGGACGGCGGGTGGACGTCCGGGTGCTCGGCGTGGCGGGCCAGCGCCGGTTCGTGACGACGCCACGCTTGGGCCTCGGCCTGGTATTCGGCGGCTTTCAACGTCTCCATCGCGAGGTCGACGGCCAGCGACGCCGGCGATAGCTCGAGGACGTGCGCGGTGACCATCGCGACCGACAGCACCGCGTCCGTCGCCGAGTGTCCGATGCGATCCTCGAGCAGGCGGCGCAGCCGTGGCTGGTAGTCGACGGCCACCACCATCGCCTCGACACCGCTGAACAGGCGCGGCCAGCGCAGCAGCCGCCCGGCGACCGCGGCGCTCACACCGACGGCGGTGGCGCCGACCCCTAACGCGTTGGTGGCCAGCACCAGACCGTCGCCCGGCAGTGGCTTCGGCCGGGTATCGCTACGTCGTGGATTGACACTACCGCTTGCGCGCCAACGTTTTTCGGCCTCATCGACATCGCGGCACAAGTCACGCAGCGAGACATGGTCGTTGTTAAGCGTGACCACGATCCGCGACAGTGGCCGGTTCACGCTGACCGATGTGACCCCGGAGCGCGCGCGGACGGTGTCGACCACCAAGCGCCCGAGTTCGGCGCCGTCCGGGCCGTCGAGTCCGCGGACCTCCACCCATGCGCGTCCCTGACCGCGCCAGCTATGCCTGGTCAGCGTTGGTGCGGGCAGCTCTTCCGAGAGTGCCTTGACGCCTTCGCGAACCGGGATCACGGCCATCGACATACCTGTCGAGGCCACCGAACCCAGTGATCCTGCGGCGCTTGCCGCGGTTTGCACGCTGGCGCCAACGAGCGCAGAGGTCGCCTGTAAGCCCAGCGTTACCGCGCGCAGCGGGTAGGATGCTCGCACCAAGACGAAGCTACCTACTCCCAGGAATCAACGGCGTGTACGTGACTGGGTTCCGCTGGACTGCCGCGCCGGAGTCCGCTTGGCCGGCGTCTTGCGCGGCCGGGCGGAACTGGTCGACTTGGCAGGAGCCGCCTTCACCGACGTGACCGACGCGATCTGCTCGCCGCCGTTGTGCGAGTTGTTCAGCCGGCGTAGCAACAGCGCACCGCCGCCGACAGCCAGCAACAGCGGCCACTCGACGAGCCCGGCGACACCGATTGCGCCCAACGTCAATGCGGCCGCAGGCGTCGAGTGGCTGCCCTGGTCGATGCCTTTCTGCACACCCGCCGCGGCACCGGTCACGGCGCCGACGACGCCGTTGACCGCGGCACCACCCACTGCGCCCGCGGCCGCGGTGGTTGCTGAGGCAGCGCGGCTGACCGTTCGACTTACATTGTGTACGGCGCCGTCAACGACACCCATGGTCACTCCCTGATAGTCGGTTCTTGAGGCCGTGAATCGAATACCCGCTGCAGGCCACATTGGCGGCGGTCGTTTACGCGCACAGTCGCAGGGCTCATCGAACCGTCACGATATTGCGCAGCATCGGGCAATCCTATGGCCTTGATTGGCAAATGAACAGAAGATGAATACCCGCAGCGCAGTTATTACACACGTCAATCTCCACGCAAATCCACCACTACCGGGGCGTGATCGCTGGGTGCCTTGCCTTTGCGCTCTTCACGAACGATCTGCGCGTCGGCAACCCGGCCGGCGAACGCGGGGGAGCCGAGGATGAAGTCGATGCGCATCCCCTGTTTCTTCGGAAACCGCAACTGGGTGTAGTCCCAATACGTGTAGACGCCCGGGCCGGGGGTGAAAGGCCTTACCACGTCCGAAAATTGGGCATCGACGATCGCGTCGAACGCTTTGCGCTCCGGTTCGGAGACGTGAGTTGCGCCCTCGAAGAATTCGACGCTCCAGATGTCCTCGTCGGTGGGAGCGATATTCCAGTCACCGACCAATGCAATCTGGGCCGATGGGTCGTCGCGTAGCCAGCCGGACGCGGTATCACGCAGCGCAGCAAGCCAATTCAGCTTGTATGTGTAGTGCGGGTCGTCCAGGGCGCGGCCGTTGGGCACGTACAGACTCCACACCCGCACTCCGGCGCAGGTGGCGCCCAGCGCGCGGGCCTCGGCAGCGGCGGCGACATCCGGCTTGCTACTCCATGTGGGTTGGCCGTCGAAGCCCACTTCGACGTTGTCCAGGCCGACACGCGATGCGATCGCCACGCCGTTCCACTGGTTGAAACCGCAGTGCGCCGTTTCGTAGCCACGTTCCAGGAACGGCATCGCCGGGAACTGTTGGTCGGAGCACTTGGTTTCCTGCATGGCGAGCACGTCGACCTCGGCGCGCTCCAGCCAATCGAGCACACGATCCAGCCGGGTGCGAATCGAGTTCACGTTCCAGGTGGCTATCCGCAGGCGCGGCGGTCGCGAGGGCGGCGAAGCCGGGTGCAGCGGGTCGCCGCCATCAGGGCGCGGCGA
>JAVRPG010000457.1:0-7746 GCA_032162325.1 Mycobacterium sp.
CCCCGGCAAACGGTCATGGAGCCCCGCCGGGATCGCCAAACCTGGGCTCGGGGGCCAGTTCTCAGGCCGCGGCGCCGAACGCCAGCTGCATGCCGATGAACGCGACGAGCAGCAGCACCATGATCGAAAGATCGAACCGCACCGCGCCTATGGTGAGCTGCGGAATGAGCCGTCGAAGCAACTTCACCGGCGGGTCGGTCACTGTCATGATCACCTCGAGGACCACCACCGTCAGCCCCTTGGGATGCCAATCGCGGGAAAACGAGCGGATGAACTCGACCACGACCCGCGCGATCAGCAGCAGCCAGAAGACGAACAGCGCGAATCCCAGGATCTCGAAGAAGAGCGCCAACTGAGCCGACCTCACTGTGGGCAGATGTGTGACATTCGATACAGGCTTAAGTCAGGTGTCGCTCAAAGCCACAGTGCCCGTGCGACGCCGCCAGCCTACCCGCCGGTTTGACCGGCAGGGTTACGGCCGGCCGGCGTTACTGATAGGCGTAGAAGCCGGCCTCGGCGATGCGCCGGCGCTCCTCGGCGGAGACGTCGATATCGGCCGGTGAGAGCAGGAAGACCTTGGTGGCGACCTTGTCGAACGAACCACGCAGCGCGAACGCGAGCCCGGCGGCGAAGTCGACCAGCCGCTTGGCGTCGGCATTGTCCATGGTCACCAGGTCCATGATCACCGGGGTTCCGTCGCGAAACCGCTCACCGATGGTGCGGGCCTCGCTGTAATCCTTCGGCCGCAACGTGGTGATCTTGGCCAGCGGGCTGCCCTCTTCGAACAGTGCCGCCATCCTGCGCGGGTCCATTGCCAGCGCGCCGCGGGTGGAACCGCGCAGCGCACCCAACCGCGGAGTCGGCCGGTCGAAGTCGCGGGGCCCTCTCAGCCTGGGCTCGAAGCGGTCCTCGTCGCGGTATCCGGCGCGATAGCCGGCGGACGGCTCGTCGTAGTCGCGACCCTCGTAGCCGCGGCCGTACCCGTCGTCTTCGAACCGGTCGTCGCGGGGGCGGCGCGAGTAGCCGCGCGTGGCACTACGGTCGTCGTCCTCGTAGTACTCGTCGTCGTAGTCCTCCATCGGCGCCATACCGAAGTAGGCCTTGACCTTGTGCAGTGTGCTCATCGGCGGGACCCTTCTCGACTTCTTGGAGTTGTGGTGTCTGTGATGAAGATGTGACTGGAGTGACTACTCATGGTGACGTTAGCGGCCGTTGCCCCAATAGCGCGGTACCGACACGCACACACGTCGAACCGTGTTTTACCGCGATCTCGAGGTCGCTGGACATCCCCGCCGACAGCCCGAGCGGCCGCCCGTAGGCCTTCTGCACCCGCTCTCTTTCTTGTTCGAGGCGCGCGAATGCTTCGTCCGGATCGGCGTCCAGCGGGGGGATGGCCATCAGCCCCACGAACTCCAACCCGTCGGCGGCCGCCGCGGCGGCACACAGCTCGTCGACCGAATCCGGACGGCCGATGTCCACACCGCCCCGCGACTCGTCGCCGTCCAGGCTGAGCTGGAGGTAGACCCGCAGCGGCTCGGCCCGGCGGCCTTGCTCCAGCGCTTCGCCTGCGGCCCGGTCCAGCGCGGCGATCACCCTGGAGCTGTCGACCGAGTGCGCCGCGTACGCCCAGCCCGCGATCGACCGCGCTTTGTTGCGCTGAATCCGCCCGACCATGTGCCAGCGAATCGGCTCAGCGCCCAACACGGCACCGACTTCCGCGCTCTTATTCGACGCTTCTTGTTCGCGGGATTCGCCAAATTCCAGACACCCTGAACGCCGCAAAATAAGTACATCGCCGGCCGGAAAGAATTTCGTAATAGGCAGTAATTCAATTTCATCGGCATTACGTCCGGCGGTCTCCGCGGCGTGCGCGAGGCGGGCCCGAACGGCCGACAGCGCGTCGGCCAGTTCGCGTTCACGGGCGCTTGCCACGGCGGTCATTCCATCCACACCAACGACGCCAGCCGTCCGGTCGGGGCGTCGCGCCGATGACTGAACAGGTTGCGGTCGTCAACGGTGCATCGTGGGTCGATGTCGACGGCAGAGATGCCCAAAGCCGTTAGTTGCCTGGCGATTCCGGCCCGCAGATCCAACCCCGGCGTGCCCTGCGAGGTCGTCGTGCGACTGCCCGGCAGCGATGCCTCAACCTCGGCAGCCATCTCCTCGGGCACTTCGTAATTGCGGCCGCTGACCGCCGGACCCAACAGCGCGGAGATGTCGTCGGCGCGTGCGCCGACGCGCAGCATCGCCTCAACTGTCCTTGCGACGACGCCTTTCTGCGCGCCGACCCGGCCCGCGTGGACCGCCGCCACCACGCCTGCGCGGGCGTCGCCCATTAAAACGGGAACACAATCTGCGGTTACCACCGCCAAAGCTAATCGTGGCGTGGTAGTGACCAATGCGTCGGTTTTGTCGACGGCCGCCACGCCGGCGTCCAACGGGTCGTGGACTACTACCACGTGATCGCCGTGCACCTGGTTCATCCACACCACCGCGTCCTCGCCCAACCCGAGTGCTGCGGTGAGCCGTTTGCGGTTGGCGGCGACCGCCGCGGGGTCATCGCCGACATGGTCGCCCAGATTGAAGGTGTTGAACGGCGGCGCCGAGACGCCGCCGGCGCGGGTGGTGGTCACGCGACGGATTCGAACGGTCACTCGCCCAGTATCCGAGAGCGGTTCAGTGGCGCATGAACGGCGGCACGTCGACATCGTCGTCGTCTTCGCCACCGATGCTGACCGTCGAGCCGTTGGTGTGCACCGGCACACTGATCGCGTCGGCGGGTTCGAACAGCGGCGAGGTGACCTTGCCTGCCTTTCCGGGCGCGATCGAGCCGCCGGGGTCGCCCACGACCGGCTTGCGGCCCGGACCGCTTGCATCAAAGCCCGCGGCGATCACCGTGACGCGGACCTCGTCTCCCAGCGAGTCGTCGATGACGGTGCCGAAGATGATGTTCGCATCCGCGTGGGCGGCCTCTTGCACCAGCGACGCGGCCTCGTTGATCTCGAACAGGCCCAGATCGCTGCCGCCGGCGATCGACATCAGCACGCCCTGGGCGCCTTCCATCGACGCCTCCAGCAGCGGTGAGTTGATCGCGATCTCGGCGGCCTTGAGCGCCCTGCCGTCCCCGCGCGCCGAGCCGATGCCCATCAACGCGGTCCCCGCGCCGCTCATGATGCCCTTGACGTCGGCAAAGTCGACGTTGATCAGGCCCGGCGTGGTGATCAGATCGGTGATGCCCTGCACGCCGTTGAGCAGCACCTCGTCTGCGCTGCGGAACGCGTCCATCAACGACACGGCGGCGTCGCCCATCTGTAGCAACCGGTCGTTGGGGATGACGATGAGGGTGTCGCAGCTTTCCCGCAGCGAGGTGATGCCGGTCTCGGCCTGATTGCTTCGCCGCTTGCCTTCGAACGAGAACGGCCGGGTGACAACGCCGACGGTCAGCGCGCCGAGCTTGCGGGCGATGGTCGCGACGACGGGCGCACCGCCGGTACCCGTGCCGCCGCCTTCGCCTGCGGTGACGAAAACCATGTCGGCGCCGCGCAGGAGCTCCTCGATGTCGTCCTTGGCATCCTCGGCGGCCTTCCGCCCCACCTCGGGGTCGGCGCCGGCACCCAGGCCACGAGTGGAGTCGCGGCCGACGTCGAGCTTGACGTCGGCGTCGCTCATCAACAGCGCCTGTGCGTCGGTGTTGATGGCGATGAACTCGACGCCCTTGAGGCCCTGCTCGATCATCCTGTTGACGGCATTGACGCCGCCACCGCCGATGCCGACCACCTTGATGACGGCGAGGTAGTTGTGCGGGGGGGTCATCGGTCGCCTTCCTCCCTGGTTGCCTATCGTGACGCGGAACCCTTTGGCGAACTCTCAACCTCAACCAGAGGGTTATAGTTATGTCAAGTTGTTCCGCGCAACCAGAACGGTAGGGCGACCGGACGGCCTAGCCATGCAGGCGCGCCGACACGCGCATCAAGAATTTTCGCGCAAAGTCGGCCCGGGACACCACGCAAACTTCCCCCGGACCTGTCAAACTGCTGTCAAAATCAAGAACATGGCCATCCGCATCATTGGCGTCGCACTTGCCGGAACCGCCTTGGTTCTGGGGGGCTGTGGCGCAGTCACCCGCCCCGCCGCAGCGCCGACGCCAACCATTTCCGACGAAGAACAGATCCGCGAGGTGATCGCCCGGGTCTCACAGGCCCACACGTCCTCGGACTACGACAACATCGCCGCGTTGACCTGTGCGAAATACCGCGACCAAGTCGGTGCGCCGTCGCCGGACGACGTGCCACCCATGAACGCGCTTCCGCTCGACGTGTTCTCGACCATGTCCCCCGAGGAGCTCGCTGAGCGTCTGGGAGTGGAGTACGCGGGCGCCTCCGCCGAATCGCTGCGGGTGCTGGCCGACGCGCTGATCCGCAGAGACGAGGCCGCGTACACCGAAGCGATGGCTGAAGTCATGGTACAGACCATGAAAGTGCGCGTCGACAAGCTCGAGAACGTCGTGGTCAACGGCGACACCGCAACGGCCGACGCATCGCTTGTCATCAGCACGGGCGGCAAGATGACCTACACCACCGACGTCAGCCAGTTCACGCTGGTCAAAGAGGACGGCCGGTGGAAGGACTGCACCCCGCAAGACGAGCAGCCTACTTGACCGTCGGCAGATCGGGGCTGGAGACGTCGTAGGTCTGGCCCGGCTGGGTGAGCAGCGCGCCGAGCTTGAGCGCCTTCTCCTCGGTGCGGTCGGTCGTCCCCCACACCACCACTCGGCCATCGGTCAAGGTCAGGGTGATGGCGGCGACCGACGGCGCCGCGATGCGGCCGACCTGTCGTGCGACCTCGGGCCGCAGCGCAGTCATCACCTGCAGCGCGGCCTTGGTCGGCGCGTCGCTTGGCCCCGGATTGTCGGCGTCGAGGTAGGGCACGCCCCCCGGCGGCGGCGCGGTCGCGAAATCCACGCCGTCCTTATCGAACAGGTGCGGACCGTCTGGGTAGTCCTTGACCACGACGGGCACCCGCTCGATGACCGTGACGCGCAGCGTCGACGGGTACTGGCGCTGCACCCGCGCGCTGGCCACCCGCCGGATCGCCGCTACGCGTTCGGCGACGGCGTCGGTGTCGACCTGCAGCAGCGGCGTGCCCGGCTGGACTGCGGCCGCGGCAATGACCTCGTCCTGCGTCACCGCGCCCAACCCGACAACCACGAAGTTGCGCGCGGCCATGATCGGCGTGAAATAAAGCAGTAGGCCAAGCCCGACCACCACGACGCTCACCAGCGCCGACCACATCAGCACCTTCAGGCCCCGAACCGTCCGGCGGCCAAGCCTTTTCGTCTCTTCCGGCGGCGCGCCCATGACGCGGCGCTTGGCCTCTCGGCGGGCTTGCTCGATCGCGGTGGCGCGGTCCTGGGCGGCGCGGCGCTCCTCACGTTCCCGCCGCGCCCGCCGTCGCGGCCCCTCGTAGTCGGGGGCGGCCGCAGGCGGCAGCGTCGGTTCCTGCGGGACGTCGGCGTCGTCGGTGTTCGTGTCGGTGGGCTCGGTCATCGGAAGGCCGTCCCCGACCGGCCCGGCGCGCTGCGGTTGGCCTTCAACTGCAGCGCCGCGACGATTTCCTTGCCGAGCATCGTGACGTCACCGGCACCCATGGTCACCACGACATCGCCCGGGTTGGCGGCAGCTGCCACTCGTTCGGCGACCGCCGAAAAGTCGGGCACGTAGGTCACCGGCACGCTGACGTGATCGGCGACCATCGCCCCACTCACACCTGCCATCGGTTGTTCGCGTGCCGCATATACGTCGAGGACGAACACCTCGTCGGCCTCGCTGAGTGCCTCCCCGAATTCGCGTGCGAAAGCCGTTGTCCGAGAATACAAGTGCGGTTGGAACACCACGATGGACCGGCCTGAAAAGCCTGGGTCGCCCTGCTCGACCACGGCCCGCACGGCCGTCAGCGTGGCCCGTACCTCGGTCGGGTGGTGGGCGTAATCGTCGAACACCCGCACGCCGTTGGTGGTGCCAACCAGCTCGAAGCGCCGCCGGACGCCCTCGAAACCAGCAAGTCCGTCGAGCACGGTGTCGGGCTGCGCGCCGATCTCGATCGCGGCCAGCAGCGCACCGAGCGCGTTGAGCGCCATGTGCCTGCCAGGAACGGCGAGCCGCATCACCCGCGGGTGCGCTTCGCCGTCGAGCTGGATGTTCGCGACCGCGCCGGTGCCCTGCTGCTCCCAGTCCAGAAGAGTGCCTGCCAGCGGCTCCGTCGGGTCGCTTCCATAGCGCAGCACCCTGATGCCCAGCGCGGCGGTGCGCTCGGCCAGTCCGGCGGCGCCGGCGTCGTCGGTGCAAATCACCAGAGCGCCACCGGGTTTGAGCCGCTCGACGAAGCCGTCGAACACCGCGCCGTACGCTTCGGCGCTGCCGAAGAAATCCAGGTGATCGGCCTCGATGTTGGTCACCACCGCAACATCGGGTGTGTACTCCAGCAGCGACCCGTCGCTCTCGTCGGCCTCGGCGACGAAACAGTCGCCGCTGCCGTGGTGAGCATTCGTGCCTGCCTCGCCGAGATCGCCGCCCACCGCGAACGACGGGTCAAAACCGCTGTGCTGCAACGCCACGATGAGCATCGACGTCGTGGTGGTCTTGCCGTGCGTGCCGGTGACCATCAGCGTGGTGTGTCCGGCCATCAACTTGGCCAACACCACCGGCCGAAGGATCACCGGGATGCCGCGGCGACGCGCCTCGACGAGCTCGGGATTGGTCTTGGGAATGGCGGCATGCGTGGTCACCACCGCGGTCGGCCCGCCGGGCAACAGGTCCAGTGACGACTCGTCGTGCCCGATGCGGATCGACGCGCCGCGGGCGCGCAGCGCAACCACGCCGCGCGATTCCTTGGCGTCCGAACCCGACACCAGACCACCGCGGTCGAGCAGAATGCGGGCGATGCCCGACATACCCGCTCCCCCGATGCCGACCATATGCACCCGTTGCAACTCGTCCGGCAAGGTGTGATGTCGCCGGCCTTCCGGCTCCGGAGATTTGGCGTTCACCGCAACCGCTTTCGCTCGTTGCGGAAGCTGCGTGCGACGTCCAGCGCGACCTCAGCGACGCGCTGCGCGGCGTCCCTGTGCCCCGCCAGCGCCGCGGCCACCGTCATCGACTGCAGCCTGCCTGCGTCCTTGAGCAGGCTCGCGACCGTGTCGGCGACGAACGACGGGGTCAGATCGGCGTCGTCGACGAGGAGGCCGCCGCCTGCGTTGACAACCGGCAGCGCGTTGAGCCGCTGCTCCCCGTTGCCGATCGGCAGGGGCACATAGACCGCGGGCAGTCCGACGTCCGTCACCTCGGCGACTGTCATCGCACCGGATCGGCAGACGGCCAGGTCCGCCGCGGCGTACGCAAGGTCCATCCGGTCCAGATACGGCACGGCGACATACGGTGGGTCGCCGTCTGCGGGCTCGCGAAGGTCGAGGGTGTTTTTCGGGCCGTGGGCGTGCAGCACCGAAATACCAGCCACGGCAAGGTCTTTGGCGGCCGCGGCCACGGCCCGGTTTACCGACTGGGCGCCTTGCGAACCGCCGAACACCAGCAATACCCTTGCGTCGTCGGCGAACCCGAAATGTTCGCGCGCCTGCCCGCGTAACGCCATCCGGTCCAGCGAGGTGATCGCGGCCCGCACCGGCACCCCGACGACCTCGACGCGGCGCAGCCCGGGGTCGGGGACCGCCGACAGCACGCGCATTGCCGATCG
>JAVRPG010000458.1:0-6331 GCA_032162325.1 Mycobacterium sp.
TGGCGCTGGCCCAGCCGATAGGCCCGGACCAGGGCGTTGACCGGCACGCCGTGTTGGGCCAGCCGGCGGGCATACTCCAGCGCCGCAGTCGGCGCCTCGACTCGTTCCACCGCGATGTCGTGACGCAACGCGTGCAGCAGGGTGTCGACATTTCCCTCGACGCTGGCGCCCAGCAGTTCGATGGTGCGGGCATCGCCGCGCAGTTCGGGGATCGCCTCCTCGAGGGCACCACGGATGGACGACGACAACTCCACGAGGCGGTCGTTCATCTGCATGGCGGTCTCGGCCACGAAGCGGCTGACGTCCACTTCGTTCACCACATCCGGCTTCGTCACCCTTTGACGGTAGATCTTCCCGTTGCCCCTGGTGGCCGATTTGACTCGGCGGAATTGTCTCCGGAAGACAACATCGGTCGCCATCTTGATTCGTCCGCGACAGTGTCCAAACCGCGCGGAATTTCTACCGTTTTGGCCAGTCAAACAGCTATCTTCATTGAGGAGCATCCGCTATGAATTTGCCGGCACTGCCCGACCTGCGCGCAACCGAGAACCCGTCGGGTCCTGCGGTCGCAGACGACTACACAGACCTGAACAACTCCCAGTTTCTCGCCGCCATTCAGCGCGCGGCCACGTCGCTGCGCGGTCATGGCGTGTCGGCAGGCGACGTCGTGGCGATCATGCTGCCCAACGCCGCCAGTTTCGTCGTGTCGCTGTTCGCGGCGTGGCGCCTTGGCGCGGCAGTGACCCCGATCAACCCCTCCCTCACCCCGACCGAGGTGAGCTATCAGGTCTCCGACGCCGCAGCCAAGGTGCTGATCACCCAGACCGTCCCGGAGTTCGACGCCGGTGCGCCAGCCGTCGTCACAACCGACGTGCTCGACGGTGGGGAGCCGACAGCTGAGATCCTGGACGCGCCTCAACACCCGGACAGCGCGCTGGCGCTGCTCATCTACACGAGCGGGACGACCGGGCGGCCAAAGGGTGTCATGCTCGATCACGCGAATCTGAATGCAATGTGCGGCGCGGTGATCGACGGCTTCATGATGACCCCAGACGATCACAGCCTGCTCATCCTGCCGCTGTTCCACGTCAATGGAATCGTGGTCGGTACGCTCTCGCCGCTGTTGGCCGGTGGCAGGGCGACGATCGCAGGCCGGTTCAAGGTGGACACGTTCTTCGACCGGATCGAGCAGACCCGGGCCACGTATTTCTCAGCGGTGCCAACGATTTACACGATGCTGTGCGGGCTGCCTGCCAGCGTGAAGCCCAACACCTCCTCCGTGCGTTTCGCCGTATGCGGTGCCGCGCCGGCCAGCGTGGAACTACTCGAGGCGTTCGAATCCCGTTACGGCATCCCGATCATCGAGGGGTACGGGCTGTCGGAAGGGTCGTGCGCCAGCACGGTCAACCCGCTGACGGGTAAGCGCAAGGCGGGAACGGTGGGTCTGCCGCTGCCCGGTCAGACGATCCGGCTGGTCGACGCGGCGGGCGAGTCTGTGCCCGACGGCGAGGCCGGGGAGGTCGTGATCAAGGGCGCGAACGTCATGCGGGGCTATCTGAATCGGCCCGAGGAGACCGCAAAAACGATCGTCGACGGCTGGCTGCACACGGGTGACGTGGGACGATTCGACGAGGACGGCTATCTGCTCCTCGTCGACCGGGCCAAGGACATGATCATCCGGGGCGGCGAGAACATCTATCCGCGTGAGATCGAGGCCGTCGCCCACGGTCTGCCGCAGATCGCCGAGGCGGCCGTTGTCGGGCGCGCGCATCCGGTGTACGGCGAGGAGCCGGTGTTGTTCGTGTCGCTGCATCCCGGCATGACGCTCGACGTCGCCGCGATCCGCGAGCACCTCAGCGGATCGTTGTCGAAATACAAACTGCCGGTGGAGATCACGATCATGGACGACCTCCCCAAGAACGCCGTCGGCAAGATCGCCAAGCCCGAGTTGCGCAAACGGCTCGTCGAAACACGTTGAAACACAAAGTCCATCACATCGCAAAGGAGCGTTAATCATGGGATTCACCAAGCCGGACTTCCCCGACGTCGATCCGGACACATTCATGCAGAAGCCGCTCATGGAGCGGATGCGGATCCTCGCCACTGACTGGGTGGACAACGGATTCGGCGCAGCAAAAATGGTGCACACCATCTACATCGCCAAGTTGGTCTTCTTCTACGCGCTCGGCGGCGCCCTGGTGGCGACCCTGACGTCCGGACTTCCGTTCCTACATGTCTCGCAGTGGTGGAACCAGCCCATCGTCTATGAGAAGGCCGTCCTGTGGACCATCGTGCTCGAACTCATCGGCGTCGCCGGATCGTGGGGCCCGCTGGCGGGCAAGGTCAAGCCGATGACCGGCGGCATCCTGTTCTGGGCACGGCCGGGCACCATTCGGCTGCGGCCATGGAAGTGGGTGCCGTTGACCAACGGGGACCGACGGACCTGGTTTGACGTTGCCCTCTACCTCGTGCTGACGATCAGCGTTGCTATTCCGCTGGTTTTGCCTGGGGTGCATAGCGATTCACTCTCGATAGCGATGCCCGGCAATACCTCGGGTCTGGTCAATCCGGCTCTGTTGATCGCGCCGATCGTGCTGCTGGTGGTGATGGGCCTGCGGGACAAGATCGTCTTTCTCGCGGCCCGGGGTGAGCAGTACCTGCCCGCGCTGATCATGTTCGCCGTGTTCCCGTTCGTCAACATGATCATCGCGCTGAAGCTGCTGATCGTGGTCGTCTGGGTCGGCGCGGGGGTGTCGAAGCTGGGACTGCACTTCACCAATGTCATCCCGCCGATGGTCAGCAACAGTCCCTTGATTCCGTTCAAGTGGTTGAAGCGGGCGCACTACCGCGACTACCCCAACGATCTACGGCCTTCGCACCTCGCCAGCTTCATGGCGCACGTTCCGGGCAGCGTCGTGGAAATTCTGGCCCCGCTGGCCCTGCTGTTCTCCACGAACAAGTGGGTGACGATCGTCGCCGTGGTGATCATGGTGTGCTTCCACCTGTTCATCATCTCGACGTTCCCGCTGGCCGTGCCGCTCGAGTGGAATGTGCTGTTCGCCTACGCGACCGTCTTCCTGTTCCTCGGCTTCCCGTCCTGGAACGGCTACGCGGTCTGGGACATGTCACCATCCTGGTTGGCGCTCGTGGTCGCCGCCGCGCTGTTGTTCTACCCGATCCTGGGAAACTTCAGGCCGGACAAGGTGTCGTTCCTGCCGTCGATGCGGCAGTACGCCGGCAACTGGGCATCCGCGGTGTGGGCGTTCGCGCCGGGTGCGGAGGCGAAGCTGAACAGCGTCACCCGGACGGCGAAGAATCAGGTCGACCAGTTCGTCGACTTCGGCTACGAGCCGCAGTGGGCCGACGTCACCATGCAACGGGTGATTTCGTGGCGGACCATGCACAGCCAGGGCCGCGGGCTGTTCTCGGTGTTGCTGAAAACGCTGCCGGACATCGACACCCGCTCGGTTCGGGAGGGCGAGTTCGTCTGCAACTCGTTGATCGGGTTCAACTTCGGTGACGGCCACCTGCACGACGAGAACATGATCGCGGCGGTCCAGCGTGAGGCCGCGTTCGAGCCCGGTGAGTTGGTGATCGTCTGGGTGGAATCGCAGGCGTGGGGCAGTCATGTCCAGCACTACAAGGTCATCGACGCCGCGCTCGGCGTCGTCGAGTGCGGGACCTGGAAGGTCACCGACGCCGTCAACGAGCAGCCGTGGCTGCCCAACGGCCCGATCCCGACCGAGGTCACGTGGTCGCTCTCCGGCAATACGCCCGTGGTCGCCCGCGATGAGGAGGATCACGATCACGGGGCGCTGGCATGACAAGCACCCGAAGCCGAGCGCGAGTGAGGATCGCAGCGAGGAACGAGCGAGGACCGGAGCGAGCGGGAGGCGAGGCATGAGCACCGCGACTGTCGTGGGGACCGGGCCGAACGGCCTGGCCGCCGCGGTCGCCCTCGCCAAGGCAGGCGTTCAAGTCACCGTTCTGGAAGCCGCCGACGATATCGGAGGGGGCACACGCAGCAGCGAGGCGATCATCCCCGGCCTGCTGCACGATCACTGCTCGGCGATCCATCCCATGGCCGTCGGCTCGCAGTTCCTCGTCGGCCTGGGTCTCGATCGTTACGGCCTGTCCTGGCGCCTCCCGGAAATTGACTGCGTCCACCCGCTCGACGGCGGCAGCGCGGGCGTCTTGTACCGCTCGGTCGAGGCCACGGCCGACGGCATGGGCGCTGACGGCGCCCGGTGGCGGCGGCTGTTCGGCAAAACGTCGGCCAACTTCGATGTGTTGGCCGAGGACATCATGGGTCCGCTGCTGCGGGTGCCGCATCATCCCTTGGCGCTGGCCCGATTTGGTGCGCCCACGGTTCTCCCCGCGTCCATCCTCGCCAGGTGGTTTCGCAACCCGGAAACTCAGGCATTGTTCGGAGGTGTTGCGGCGCACGCCTTCCGGCCGCTGCACTACCCGATGTCGTCGGCAATCGGCTTGGGCATCCTCACCGCAGGGCATCGCCACGGATGGCCCGTGGCGACCGGTGGGTCGCAGTCGATCACCAACGCGCTGGCCGCGCTGCTGTCCGAACTTGGCGGCAAGATCGAAACCGGCACGCGGATCGAGACCGCCTCACAGTTGCCGCCCGCCGATGTGACGATGTTCGATCTCGCGCCCGAAGCCGTCGCAGGCATTCTCGGCGACCGATTGCCGTCGCGCGTCGCCCGGGCCTACCGGCGATTCCGCCAGGGGCCGGGCGCCTTCAAGGTGGACTTCGCGGTGGAAGGTGGTGTCCCGTGGACCAATCCGTCGGCGCACGCGGCGGGCACGGTTCACGTCGTGGGCAGCTACGGCGAACTGGCCGCGACCGAGCGCGATATCCACGCCGGACGCATGCCGGAGCGGCCGTTCGTGCTGGTCGGCCAGCAGTACCTCGCCGACCCGCAGCGGTCCGTCGGGAATATCCACCCGGTGTGGACGTACGCGCATGTGCCGAACGGATTCTCGGGCGACGCCACCGAGGCGATCATTGCCCAGATCGAGCGGTTTGCCCCGGGATTCCGTGATCGCATCATCGGGAAGACGGTCCGCACGACCACCCAAATGGCTACCTACAACCCGAATTACGTCGGCGGGGACATCATGACAGGCTCCAAGGACATCCTCCAATTGACATTCGGGCCCCGGATCACGCTGTCGCCCTACAAGATCGGTGTCCCCGGCATGTACATCTGTTCCGCGGCCACACCGCCGGGACCCGGCGCTCACGGCATGTGCGGCGCCAACGCCGCAGATGTCGCTCTTTCTGAACTCATCTGAAACGCCTACAAAGAAACGGAGCATCGATCATGACAAGCGTATTGGAATCCGAGCCGCGCCCGTCGAACCCGCCGACCACGGACAAGCTGGCCGGACGCGTCGCCTTCGTCACCGGCGGGACCCGTGGCATCGGCGCGGCGATCACCCGCAGCCTCGCCAACCAGGGCGCGACGGTAGCGGTGGGCTACAACCGCGACAGGGACAGCGCCGACCAATTCGTCGCCGACCTGTTGACGAAGACGCGGCCCCACGGCGCATCGGCCTCGGCACATCGGGGCAACGTCGGCTCGTCGGGCGACTGCCGCCGCACGATCGCAGAGGTGATCGACGAACACGGGCGCCTCGACATCTTGATCAACAACGCAGGCATCACCATCGACAAGACCGTTGCCGCGATGACGGAGGACGACTGGCACAACGTGCTCGCCGTGAACCTCTCGGGCGCGTTCTTCCTCTGCCAGGCCGCGCTGGCCCACATGCTCGAGCGAGGCAGCGGGCGCATCGTCAACGTGTCGTCGGTCGTCGGAGAAACGGGCAACATCGGCCAAGCGAACTACGCCGCGTCGAAGTCCGGACTGTTCGGGCTGACCAAGACGCTTGCCAAAGAAGCGGCCTACCAGCTGGCCAACTCCGGCAAGAGCACCGACGACGGAATCGGAATCACCGTCAAGACCGTCACGCCCGGCCTGATCACCACCGAGATGACCGCGGACATCGCGGAGAAGGTGATGGCGAAGCTGACCAGCCAAATCCCCGTCGGTCGCGCAGGCAGGCCGGAGGAAGTCGCCCGCGTTGTGCACTTCCTTGCCGCCGACGCCTCCTCCTACATCACCGGCCAGGTCTGGAGCGTCAACGGCGGCATGGACATGTGAGCCGGGGAGGGATTCGGGCCCTCGGCCGGCGTCTGCGGCGTTATCGTGACGATCGAGGATGGTGACCGTCGATGGCCGACGCCGATTCGCATGCGACACAGCGGGGTCTGACTCCGGCGATCCCCGCGGAACTACGCGATGCGGGA
>JAVRPG010000459.1:0-3415 GCA_032162325.1 Mycobacterium sp.
TGGGTACAAAGCCCCGGTGCTGAGCACCTCGGTGACCGCCGTTACAGCGGCATTCTGTACGACTATGTCACGGGAGTGCTGAGTCAATTCCGCAATGATGATCGCGTTTTGGGTTGGGACCTGTGGAATGAGCCCGACAATCCCGCGCGCGTGTATCGCGAGGTGGAGAGGAAAGACAAGCAGGAGCTTGTCGCGGCGCTACTGCCCCAAGTGTTCCGGTGGGCGCGTTCGGTTGATCCTGTTCAACCATTGACGAGTGCGGTCTGGCAGGGGAACTGGGGAGATCCCGGGCAGCGCAGCACAATTAGTGGCATTCAACTTGACAACGCCGACGTGATCACATTCCACTGCTACGACGAACCAGCAGGCTTCGAGGCCCGGATCACTGAACTTTCTCCACTCTGGCGACCGATCGTTTGCACCGAGTACCTGGCTCGGCCTTTGGGCAGCACTGTTGAAGGAATCCTGCCAATTGCGAAGCGGCACAACGTTGGTGCATACAATTGGGGTTTGGTAGCTGGGAAGACTCAGACGTATCTGCCGTGGGATTCGTGGGATCACCCATACACAACTCCTCCGAAAGTATGGTTCAGCGACCTGCTACAACCCGATGGACGGCCCTATCAGGACAGCGAAATTCAAACGATTCTGAACCCTCCCGATGAGTCCGGAGACTTTCTGATCTGAGAACTCAGCCGGCGGCTGGTCTCGAGATATTGTCAAGACCTGTGGATCAGCGAGTTTCAGGCGACCTCCGATCCAGCGTTTGACGGCTCTATGTCTGATGTGTCGGGTGTGATGTCGATGGGTCGTTCGAGTAGCTTGCCCTTGTGGAACACCGCGCCAGCACGGACGAGGGCGACCAAGTGGGGTGCGTTGACGGCACGCCAGCGGGTTTGTGCGGCGTCGATCAGCTTGTAGGCCATGGCAATTCCCGCGGCGCGTGAACCGGGACCTTTGGTAACCTTGGTTCTCAAACGTACTGTGGCGAAGGTGCTTTCGATCGGATTTGTGGTGCGTAGATGCACCCAATGCTCGGCCGGATACTTGTAGAACTCGAGCAGCACGTCGGCGTCGTCGACGATCTTGGCGACCGCCTTGGGGTACTTCGCGCCATAGTCGAGTTCGAAGGCCTTGATCGCGATCTGTGCCTTGTCGATGTCCTCGGCGTTGTAGATTTCCCGCATCGCCGCGAGCGCACCCGGGTGCGCCGACTTCGGCAGCGCGGCAAGCACATTCGCCTGCTTGTGAAACCAGCAACGTTGCTCACGAGTGTTCGGGAACACCTCGCGCAGCGCCTTCCAAAACCCCAGCGCCCCGTCGCCGACCGCCAGCACCGGCGCGGTCATCCCGCGGCGTCGGCACGAGCGCAGCAGATCGGCCCACGACTCCGTGGACTCCCGATACCCGTCGGTGAGCGCGACGAGCTCCTTGCGGCCGTCGGCGCGGACACCGATCATCACCAGCAGGCACAGTTTCTGCTGCTCGAGGCGAACCTTCAGGTGGATGCCGTCGACCCACAGGTACACGAAATCGGTGCCCGAGAGATCCCGATCCCCGAAGGCCTTCGCTTCGTCTTGCCACTGGGCGGTCAGCCGGGTAATCGAGGCCGCCGACAACCCCGCCCCCGAGCCCAGGAACTGCTCCAACGCCGCACCGAAGTCGCCGGTCGACAGGCCGTGCAGGTACAGCAGCGGCAGTACCTGGGTCATCTGCGGCGACTTACGCGCCCACGCCGGCAGGATCGCCGAGGAGAACCGTTGCCGCTGCCCGGTCTCGGCGTCGATGCGCTTGTCGTTGACCCGCGGCGCCGCCACCGTCACAGCCCCCGCCGCGGTCAACAGGTCACGCTCGTGGTGGTAGCCGTTGCGGACCACCAGCCGATACCCGTTCTCATCGACCTCGCCGACATGGGCATCGATGTAGGCGGCGACCTCGGCCTGCAACGCGGCCGCCAACATCTGCCGGGCACCGTCGCGGACGATCTCGTCGAGCAACGACCCACCCGCCGCGCCGCTTTCGTTGGATGAATCCTGATCGTGAACTACCGTAAGCATGGGCGTACCTTCCCGAACCAGCGCGCTAACGCCGGCCCTTGATCAGAGCTATTGGACTTTCAGATCATTCCCGGGAAGGTGCGCCCACTCACGTCACCTCGCCGAGAACCATCCACAGGTTCTGATCATTGCTCTTGGCTAGACCGAAGTTACGGCGTGTTTGAGCGCTGATTTGTGGTGTGGTCTGCGGAGATGCTGCGAAGCGGTCCCAGTTTGTAGCCAGAATATGTGCGTGTTGCTGAGCGATTCGGTAGCTCGATCAGGTTAGTATGTAGTTTGTGACGAGGAAATCCGGCGCGATGCATGTGGCCAGGATCAAGAGCAGCCATGTGGATAAGGCCGGTGGTCGACGCGACTACCAGTCGGTGTATCTGCGGCGCAGCTACCGCGAGGGCGCCAAGGTCAAACACCAGCAGCTGGCGAATCTGTCGGCACTACCGGAGGCGGCGATCACCGCGATCGAGGCGGTGCTGGCGGGATCGACGATGGTGCCGGTCGCTGACGCGGTGGCGATCGAGTCGTCGCTGCCGCACGGGCACGTCGCCGCGGTGTCGGCGATGGCCCACCAACTCCAGATCCCCGCCTTGCTGGGTCCGGCGTGCCGGTCCCGCGACCTGGCGTATGCGTTGATCGTGTCGCGGGTGCTGGCCCCGGGTTCGAAGCTCTCCACGCTGAGCGGATGGGCCGACACCACCTTGGGTGCTGACCTCGGTGTCACCGGCGCGGGCACCGACGAGGTGTACGCGGCGATGGACTGGCTCGGTGAGCGCCAGGACGACATCGAGAAACAGTTGGCGGCCCGGCATCTGGGCGCAGCGTCCAACCCGTCGCGGATCGCGATGTTCGACCTGTCGTCGTCGTGGGTGACCGGGCGACACTGCGAACTCGCCGCTCGCGGTTACTCCCGCGACGGTAAGAAAGGCTGCGAACAGATCGAGTACGGGCTGCTCACCGACCCGGCGGGCCGCCCGGTCGCGATCCGGGTGTTTGCGGGTAACACCGCCGACCCGACCGCGTTCAGCGCCGCGGTCGACACGGTCAAAGACACCTTCAAGCTCAAGAACATGGTGATGGTCGGGGGACCGCGGCATGATCACCTCCGCCCGGATCCAAGGGTTAAAAGACCTCGGTGGGATCGGCTGGCTGACCGCGCTGCGCGCCCCAGCCATCGCCGTTTTGGCCGCCGAGGACGGGCCGCTGCAGATGGGCCTATTCGATGACCACGACTTCGCCGAGATCACCCACCCCCGCTACCCCGGCGAACGGCTGATCTGCTGCCGCACCCCACTATTGGCGGTCGAACGCGCCCGCAAACGCGGCGACCTGCTCGCCGCGACCGAACAACTCCTGGCCCCCAT
>JAVRPG010000460.1:0-7478 GCA_032162325.1 Mycobacterium sp.
CAACCGTGCGCAACCGTTCAGCGTGGCGCGATATCCCCGTAGCGCGGCACGTGAAGACATGGTCCAGTGATGCCGCCGACGCCTATGTGAGGTGAACGGTGTTTCCTGATAACGATCACCGTTGTTCTTGATAACGATTGATGGGTCGAGCACAGCTCTGAGCGGTCCTGCGATTGGTGCCTGCCCGCGCGGGGCGGCAGCCGAGGGGACGCGAGCCAGCCGCCGTGATAACGGGTGGAATAGTGTCGCCTGGGCCAAGCAGGTCTGTGATGAAGGAAATCGCCGGTAGGAAGAAGCGGCCGCCGCCGCCGACTCGATCAGAGCGGCGAGCAGCATCGCCTATGGTGCAGGTGCGCAGTCCAACGCCGAGCTCCTCGCCGACGAACTGGGCCTACGAACCTCACGTTGGTGACCACTGCCACCGTCCCCTGCGTGAGATGCCGTCGTTCGTCAATGGTCGTTGAGGGCGAAAATTGGTGAGCTCAAAGGCATCTCCAAATCCTCGTCGGCCGTCAACCCGTCGGCGCGACCGATGGCGCGAAGAACTGACCCCATTCGCGCCGTGCAGCCGATTGCGCGGCGCTGAATGTTTGAGCGGATTCTGCGCCGCCACCGGCGAGATGGACGAGTGCCCACGCCAAAGGGAACGCCGGGAATCCGTGGCGTTGCGCGGCCCCGAGCAACTCGTGAAACGCTGCGTCGGAAGAGCACCGGCGAAAGCCGATCAATATGCCGAGGGCGGTATCGAAGATGCGGCGGCCCTCCATGTCGAGAGGGAGGTGGGCGGGAGCCCAGTCCGTTGTCATGCCTTACTTACCTCCTGTCGCGCCAGTACCGATGCCCGTCACCGACACTGCCCGAACCATTGCCATGATTTGTGCGCGTCCTCAGTGGTGGCCAGACCCTCGCTCACTTCGAGATGCATATGTGATGACCTTGGTAC
Organism: Mycobacterium sp.; assembly: GCA_032162325.1. GTDB lineage: Bacteria > Actinomycetota > Actinomycetes > Mycobacteriales > Mycobacteriaceae > Mycobacterium. Next base: position 944 of record JAVRPG010000460.1, read on the forward strand.
TAACCCGTGCCGCTGCTTGACGTCAGCCCTTCGGACTAACCGCCGTCATGGCATCGCATGACCGAATGCCCAGCGCGCGGTGTGCCCCGCATTGCCATCGCGACCGCCAACGGCGACCCGATACCGTCACCGTCGATGCAGGGCATGCCGGCTGCACAATGCAGTCGGAGGTGTTCGTGCCCGGTCTGCGATCCGCTGTGGACTCGGTGGTCACGCGGATCACGCACTCGCGCAATGTAACTGCTGGCGTGCCGGCGCAGCGCGGAGGGGACGTGGCTGGCGGAGCAGCCGGTGAAATGGGTGCCGATGGGGTCGCCCTCTCCGCTAGGACTCTTGGCCAACGGACTTTTCGAACGTCTCGACGTTGCAGTCGACGGCTGTCATCACAAGTTCGATGCCGGGGAGATTCCGTGTGTCGCAGCCAGTGCGCACGACGTGATTCTTCCTCCATCCTTCATGCGCGCCTGCAACCGTTGGCCCTATTTGTGCCGTACCGTCGTTGACCAGGGACATATGCGGCGCACTGCCTATGAAACGAGTCTCGACCATCCAGGGGGATCGAGAGCATGAAGATTACCTATCTCCGAGAGTTCTGGTTTGGAGACCGTGTCTATAACGACACGGCCAACCATCCGGACTACCTCACGGTCCGCTTCGCGGATCGCCCCAACATCGACGCGCAGATCTGGTTGACCATCGTTTCGCCCGGCGCAACCTTCAGCGGCGGTGCGGTGACCGCAATCGGCTCGGCGGCGGCCGCGGTCAAGTCATATGCGTTCGTCAATCCTGCAGGCCAGATCGAAACCCGCGACGCCGGCGCGTGGGATGCGCATGCGTTCGTCGAGCGAGTTGTCGACATCACTTTTGCATTTCACGTGCGCTTGGCTTGGGCGAAGGCTGAGGGCCAAATCTATTACTGGGAGTGAATGATGACGCCGGAATTCTCACCGCCCAGCTACACCGAAGAACACTGGTGCATATATGCCGCGTCGACAGGCGAAATCCTTGCCACAGAAACGATCTGGACCGAGGAGGGCGCCTACGAATACGAGCCGGGGCCGTCCGCCGGGGTGCTGCAGCGCGTCGGAACTGACATCGAAGGTCGGCCTGTCGAAATCGACGCCATCCAGGTGGAGCACCCTCCCACTTCGAATCAAAGAGTGGACGTTTCCAGCCGTACACTCGTGGAACAGCCGGCAGCCGGGGTTCAAGAAGGCTTGACTCCGGCAATTCCGCCGAGACCGTAACGCCCATGGCGCCATGTTGATTGAGCTTCGGATTACTCGGCGATGCCTGCCGCGTCGCGTCGACGATGCGCTCTCGAATTCAATCCATACGCGAGGCAGTCCGCCGATGTCGAATCTGCGAGGCGACGTGGCAACGGCGACAGCCCAGGTCCTGCGTCTTTACAGCCATGATCGACCTTCAAGATCTAGTGTCGCGGCCATGTGGAGAACGGGTCAAGCGGCGTCGCTCGCGTTATGTGCCTGCCTGGTCATCGCTGGTTGTTCATCGACCTCGGAGCCGTCGACGGCGGGGTCGGCGACAACCACGGTGACGAGCGCGCCAACAGGTTCGTCCGCCCTCAAGCCCATCGACCCGGCGGCGTTCCACAAGGTTGTGGAGGCCACCGCCAAGGGACTGATGGTCCCGGGGGCGATGGTGATCCTGCATACGCCGCAGGGAAACTATGAGGCGGCGTACGGCACGACCGAACTCGGCGCGCAGACGCCGCCGACGGTGGCCACGCATTTCCGGATCGCGTCGAACACCAAGACGATGACGGCGGCACTGATCGTGCTGCTCGCTCAGGACAGCAAGCTGAAGTTCAGCGATCCCGTTTCGAATTACGTCCCGGGCGTACCCGAAGGCGAGAACATCACGATCGCCGAGCTGTTGAAGATGCGTAGCGGTCTCTACAACTACTCGGGTGATCCCGGCCTTTCGACCGCTCTCGACGCCGATCCGAAGAAAGTCTTTACGCCACAGGAAGTCTTGGCGATCGCGTTCCGGCACCCGCAGCAGTTCCCGCCGGATACCGAGTACGAGTACAACAACACCAACTATGCACTGCTGGGACTTGTCGCGGAGAAGGCCGGCGGGAGCCCGTTGGGACAGCAGTTTCAGGAGCGGTTGTTCGGTCCCGTCGGCCTCGGCCAGACGTCGCTTCCCGCCATCGACGACACGTCCATCCCGGCCCCGTACTCGCATGGCTACATGTACGGCGGAACTGTCTACGCGCTCCGCGACGACCCGTATCCCGCTGAGATGCAGGCCGAGATACGGGCCGGAACCATGAAACCCATTGACTACACGAATCAGAACTCGTCGTATGCGCATGCCGCAGGAGGGGCGATCTCGACCGCGGGCGACATGGCCACGTGGATCAAGAGCCTCGTGTCGGGCAAGGTGTTCAACGCCGACTATCAGAAACAGTGGTTGGCGAGCCTGCAGCCCGAGGACCCGAACAATCCCGACGGGCAGAAGTATGGATACGGAATCTCCTACCAGCGGTTCAGCCCGACCGCGGCGATGTACTACCACGGCGGCGAGCTTCCGGGATTCAACTCGTATATCGGCTACGACCCGGATAACGATGTGACGCTTATCGTTTGGACGAATAGCACGCTATCTCCCGGCGCGAAGACGACGGCGAATGCCATGCTGCCGACGCTGCTCGACGAGATCTACACCGGGTTGTCGCTTGCCACGCCGACTGCACCGACCACCACGCGGTAGGCGGCTGGGTCAGGAGGCCGCCGAGCGACTCCGGACTGGGCCAGGCTCGGGCGGACGCAGTGCCGCAATACGGGCGACATGTCGCACCTTTGCACGGTTCGTCGCATCGATATCAACGGTTGGGTGATGCACGTAGGTGGTCTATGGGGACTTAGTGACGTCATCATGAGGCGGAGTGGGAACCCGAGTTGTCGTTTCGGGCGTCGGTTCGCGGCGCTGGATCCGGAGCGCGGCGGTGGGCGCGGAGAATTCCTCCGTCGCAGGAGTGGTGAGCACGGTCGTCGAATCCTCTTTGAGCCGAGCAATTCTCGGCATTCGCGAGGCTTGCGGACGTCGCACGATCGTCGGTGGTGCCGACGGCTCCGGCGCGGGTGGAGCTGCGGTCGTGGCGACCCGGGCGTCTTGGCGGCGTACCAGATAGCCGGCGAGTGGACCGGTGAACAGCATCGCAACCAAGACAGCGAGGCTCAGCCCACAGATCACCACGTCGAACGTGCTGGTGATCTGCTGGGCCAGGTTGTTGCCGTAGATCGCATCGGGCGACGCTGCCGCGTACCGCGGGGCGAGCGCGACGCCAATGGCCAGGTTCGCAACCGTGAACACGAACAGCACGCCGCTGAAGGCCGCGATGACGGTCGGCGAAGACTCGCCCCTGCCGAGTTGGCGCTGTAGCCACCACGCGATCACGCCGGCGATCAGATTGAACGCCGTCATCGCAACGCTGTCGAACAGGGCGCGAGGCAGATCCAGCGACAACGCGATCAGGTAGTCGACGACGCGCAGTGCCGCTGCGGCGAACGCCCAGAACGCGATGAGCGTCAGGCATTTCTGCGCAGCCGAGCGGAACGCGCCCAACGTCGGCGGTTTGATCAGGAAGACGGCATACAGCGTGGTTGGGGCGACGATCGCAGCGGCGGCCGCCCAGAACAGATAACCCTCGTAACCGACGGCGGCCGTCGAGGTGTTCTGGGCGATGCCGTGGAAGGCGTCGACGTCACGGCCGACGGGCAGGATCCACACCAGCGTGGCGGCCAGCGCCGCCGAGGCGCCCAGTGCGGTGGTGGCCAGTCGTGCGGCGGCGGACTTTTCGAGGAGCCAGCGCGACGCGATGACCAACGCGATCATCGCCTCGGCGCCGTAGAGCAGTGTGGTGATGATGACGGCGACATCGTGACCGCCCAAGTTGACGTCCGTGACGAACAGGTAGCGCAGCCGCCAGTAGAGGTTGAAGGCAACCGAGAGAGTTGCGAGCGCAATCGATACCGCGCCGAGCAACCGGGCGACTGCATACCAGCGTCGAAAGCCGTTGTCCTCGATCGTGATACTGGTGATCGGCGGCTGTGCGGCGAGCATCGCACCCCCGATACCCACGATCAGGCCCGGTCCGACGCCCGGTGGCACCAGTCCGGTTCCGCCGTCTCCAACCGTCTGCGCCAGGTGGTACCCGACGAAGGCGATGGCGACGATCGGGTAGGGGATGCTGAGCAGCGATCGGATCCGGCTGGTGCGGCGGACGTCGGGCTGCGGGGCGGTAAGCCGGAACGGGCCGACGTGTGGTGCGAGTGCGGCCGCGAGCGCGAGCAGCGTCACGATAGCGACGAGGCCGAACAGCAGGCCGTTGCTGCCGGGGACGCCCAGACCGAAGTCGAGGTTCCACGGCAGGAGCAGTGCGAGGACGAGCAGAGCGACGGCGGCGCCGTCGCGCACCGTGTTGGTGCGGGCGGGCACGTAGCCGACGCGGGGCGACCGGGCGACGGCGGGCGCGGCGGTGGTCGCCACCACGACGGTGGCGGGCGCGTCGTAACGCTGGTCGCTCACGTGACGATGTCCTCTCTGAGTGGCACCGCGAGGGGTGTTGCCACTCAGGGTGCTCACTTTTGCTCTCGTACACAAGCAACGCATGTGGGCCGGCGAGGCTGTGAAAGGGTGAAACGGTGGATGTCGTCGTCGGGGTGGCGGTCGCCGGACGGGTGGCGCGCCTGGCGATGGTTGGCTCGGGCGGTCAGGTATTCGACCAGTACGCGCTGGACCTGCCCGATGACGCGATGACCGACCTGGCCGACACCATCGTCGGCACCTACCGCGAGGTGGCCGACTCGGGCAATCGGGTGGCCGCGACGCGACTCTGCCTGCCCGACGCATCTGCGGCCGAGACGCTGCGGCAGACGGTGTTAAGCGCGGGAGTGCAGAACGTCGAAGTGGTGGCCGAGGCCGAGGCGGCTGCGGCGCTGGCCCGCCGCATGGGCGCGGACGCCGCGTTACTGCTCGCCGACGACGACACCGTGGCGCTGACGGTAATCGGTGAGGACGACGAGTCGACGTCGGTGCTGGCGTCGGTCCCGATCGGCGCGGCAGGCGCGGCCGCCGCGTGCGCCGCCGTGCTGCAGCACGTGCCGGGCCCGGAGGTTGCCCGGATCATGCTGGTCGGGCAGCGCCTGGATCTTGATTCGATTGCGGCCGAGCTGCGTCCGTCGGCACCGGTGGAGGTGCCGCCGGACGCGAGTTACGCGATCGCACGGGGTGCGGCGCAGACAGCCGAGGACTCCGGATTCCCCGCGGGGGCGGCGACGCAGATGGCGCCGGCAGTTGCGGACGCGACGATGATGGCGCCGGCGGCCAGCGATGCGACGCAGATGGCACCGGCTGCCGCGGACGCGACGCAGATGGCACCGGCTGCCGCAGACGCGACGCAGATGGCGCGGGCGGCGGATCCCGCGGTGGTCGGGCCTCAGCTGGCCTACTCGCAGGAGGACCCGGACTACTACGAGATGCCGCTGGACTCGATCGAGGAGTTCATTCCCGAGCAGGAGGATGAGGCGGTGTACACCGCGGTGATCGCACCGCCACCGCCGAGGACATTGCTGATGGGCAGTGCGCTGGCGTTCGTCGTGGCGAGCTTCGCGGCGTTGGCGGTCACGGTGGCGATCGCCGTCCGGCCGGCAGCCGCTGTCGAAGCGCAACCGGCACCGAACGTTCAGTCCGACACGGTACCGGGGCGGTATCTGCCGCCCGTGCCGCACGAGCCGGATCCGGTGGCCCTGCCGATCGCGGTGGTCTCGCCGGCGCCTGCTGCACCGAGCGTGCGCACCAACCGCGGGCCGAACAGCGTCGCGCCCGAGGCCCCAGCTCCGGCTCCGCAGGCGCCGCCGCCCGGAGAGGCTCCAGCGCCGCAGGTGCCGGGGATCCCGATTCCGCCGATCATCGTTTTTCCGCCGCTGAACCCGTTCCCGCCGCCGACGTATACGACGACAGTGACGACTACCGCGACGCCGACGACGACCACGACGACGCCGACGACAACCACCACCACTACGACGCCGACGACTACTACGACGACGCCGACGACCACGACGACAACGACGTCTTCTGAGACGACGACATCGAGTTCAGAGCCCACCACGATTCCGACGTCGCAATCGATCGTTCCGGTCATTCCGAAGACCGAGCCGCCGGTGACGCAGGCACCCGCGTACACGCCTGCTCCCGCGTACACGCCACCGCCGGAGCCGGCCTACACCCCGCCAGCCGCACCGGCCTACACGCCGCCCGCAGTAGCGCCGGTGGCGCCGGCGCCTGCTCCTGTTGCGCCGGCACCTGCTCCGGTAATCGAGAAGCCTGCGCCTGCTCCGGTGGTTGAGGCGCCTGTGACAACCTTGCCGGTGTCGCCCTAGTCGTCGCGCGCCTGCTCGGTGACGGCGGACAACACTCAGCCAGCGAGCGCCGCGTCGAAGAAATCCAGCTCCAGGCGCATCCCCCGCCGGTAGGTCGCGTGCACGGCAGGATTGTCGTCGCCCTG
>JAVRPG010000461.1:0-4880 GCA_032162325.1 Mycobacterium sp.
TCCTGGAGCTCGACGTGGAGTCGGTGCGCGTCGAATAGGAACACGGTCTGAATGCAGAACGGCCGCAAGGTACCCCGGGACGAGGCGAGCGCTGATGGGGCGCCGGTAAGCACGAGGTAGTAATCCAGCGGGGCACTCAGATTGATGTCCAGCATGCTCTCGTGCTTCGTGTAGGCCTTGATGTTGACCGTTCGACCTGTGAGCCCGCCCGTGGTGAATCGTCCGTCGTACCCGGCGGCGTTCGCGGCGGTCTCCAGCTCGATATCGAAGATTCTCGCCGCGATCCACTCGCCCATGCTTCCGGTATTGACCGGGCGATCCAGCACGCGGCCGATACGAGCATCGAGGGCGTTTCGTTCGCGAAGCAACGCACCGAGCTCTGCGAGTTCCGTGTCGTCGCCATCATCCACAGCACGACCGTTGCACAAAACTCGTTGCGGGAACCGCGTAACAGTCAGGTTCGGCCACACCGACGCCCCAAGAGGGCTGTGACTCACGACAGGTACACGTGCCAAGCCCGAGTAGCTACATTCGGAACGGACCACTGACCCGCCGTGGCGTGGGCGGGGTTACCGCGTTGGGCTGTTCGATGTAGTGCATCAGATCTGCGCCCTGCGGACCGTAGATCCCGCGGTCATCGCCTTGCATCACCCAGTTGTGCTGCTGGTCGGCACGCGCGGCAAGTTCGTTCATGCGTTGCGCCAAGGTGGCGCGCTGGCGGGCATTGGCCCGAAGAATCGCGCGGATGAGGTAGAAGAGGCCGACGAGGGCTGCCGCGCCGATGATCCACCAGATGAACTTGATGATCAGCCCGACGATGAACAGCACACCAATCAGGCCGGCGAACCCACCGCCGCCGCTCCCCGACCTGTATCGGCGTCGACTCATCGCAGCATCCAATCTGACCATGACCGCCGATGCCTCACCCTTGTCCCCTACGTCCGTCCCTGTCTTTCAGCAATTGTGCGTCAGCGGTCCGACAAGTATCCGTTCCGCCGGGGTGCCAGTTCGCGCGTGATGCGATCAGCCCGTTCGTCAACGTCGGCTGGCTAGCGCCTTCTGTGTCGGTCGCTCATGCGAACATGCTTGCCATGCAGCCTGATTGGTTCGCCCAGTTGACGGGGTTCCGTGAAACGAGCTACAACGCCGCTCGAAGGCAGCTCGTCGTCGAGGGTGACGAGCTGGTCTCAAAGGTGAACGGCAAGCGCTATGGCATCGGAACCCTCGAAGTAGCGACGTTGGCTGAACTGTGTACCCGCGTAGAAGTTCCGACGGACGGACGCACCACTGTCCAGTGTGTCGCCGGAGAAGCGCGGGCCATGCACGCCGAGCCGGAACTTGAGGGCGCGCTGTTCCAGGTGGCCTCGCAGTTCAATCTGTTGGAGATGACGGGGCCGAGCGTCACTCCTGAGGACGGGGTGACGCGATACAGCGGCGATCACACCCAGGGACCGGCGTGTGCGGTCGCGGCCGGGGCTGCAACCATCTACCGCAACTACTTCGCCCCCGTCGACGGCGAGAGCGGCCAGACGCACGAACGTCAGATCAACGCGTTGGCCGCAGTGGGCGCGGCGCTGTCGGCGAAGCTCGGTCGTCCGGTGTCGGACTTGTGGGCGATGCGGAACGGTTACGCGTTGTGCACCGGAGAAGGTCTTGATGCAATCACTGGGCTCCTCGGTGATGGCGTCGACGAGTTGCGCGACGAACTGCGGGGGCAGCTCGCGATCGGCTTGCACCGCAATGTTCAGGTCACTGATGTGTGGGAGGGCCCGCGGCGATTAGTGTCGCAGGCGTTCTGCTCGGCGCTTCCGGTCGCGTACGGTCACGGGCACCGTTCCGCGTGGGAGGCGTTCGCGCGGCTTGTCTTGGAGGCAACGTATGAGGCGACGTTGCTTGCCGCGGTTGAACAATCGGTTCTGGGTGCGTCGAACATCGTCTTGCTGACCCGCGTCGGCGGCGGGGTGTTCGGCAACGCCGACAAGTGGATCGACGACGCGATCACGCGTGCGCTCTCGATCGTCGAGCTGGCTGGTCTCGATGTTCGGCTGGTCAGTCATGGCAGCATTCACCAATCGAATCGAGCGATCGCGGAGCGCCTCAGTGGATGAAATCACGGAATGGCCGTTTGACGAAAACGTGCACGCGTGGTGGGTAAAGCCTGGTCTGCTAGCCGGCGAATACCCGGGTTCCTGGTCGCCTGCGAAGGCAGAGCGGAAGTTGCGCCTGCTCATGCTCAACGGAGTCGACTCGTTCGTCGATCTGACGACACCGATGGACGGCCAAGCGTCGTATCGAGAGGATATGGAACTCGCGGCGCAGATCACAGGCCGACAAATCCGTCACTTCGCTCATCCCATTCCGGGCATGGGTGTCGTCGACCATGACGGATACGACCGGATCATCGCTCGTATCCGCGGCGAAATCACCGACGGCAGAGTCGTTTACCTCCATTCTTGGCGCGGCAAGGGCCGCACGTCTACCGTCGTCGGGTGCCTATTGATCGACGATGGCCTCGACTACGAATCTGCGATCGCCCGCATCGCTGAGTTGCGGGCGGGTACCCGGAAGGCCATCGACCCCTGCCCCGAGTCGCCGTCGCAGCATCGGGTGCTTCGGGAACGCGCGACGCGGCGTTGACAGCCGATGGCCCGCCAATTACGCCGTGCGCTGCGCGAGCGTGAGCACATCCTCTGCGGACGGCGGGCTGGGTGGGTGATAGGACAGGCACCACGGTGCGACGATGCGGCGGAACGCTTCTCCCTCGATCGCCACGTAGAAGTTGCCGGCCCGCAGCCTGCTGATGTCGGGCATCAATCCCCCCTTTGCGCGGGCCATCTCCTGTGCGGCGGTGATTTGGGCTGGCGCGTTGAGTAGACCGTAGAACTGGGTAGCCGCGTTGCCTGGGATGTTGTTATGCAATCCCTTTGGAGCTTGAGTGGCGAACACCAATCCGAGACCGTACTTACGGGCCTGCGACGACAGGGCCAGTGTGCTGCGGGTAGACGGGGTGAATCCTCTTGATGGAGCTAGTGTTTGAGCCTCGTCCATAACCAACAGCCCGCGCAGCGGCCGATTCCCGGCTGGATTCCGCTTGATCCACGCGAAGAGCGCCATCTGCAGCTGGTTGACGAAGCTCTGACGCTGTTCCTCTGCGGGCAGGCCGATCATGCTGATCACCGACACCCGGGCGCGGTAACCATCAGACGGGGTAAGCAGCACACCGGGGTCGAGGGCCGTGCCCCGACCACCGAAGAGAGGGTCGTTGACCATGGCCGCGCGAAGATCCTCCGCGATGTTGGCGGCGATCTTTCGTGCGTCGGCCAAGTCGCTGATGTCGTCGGGCAGGTCGCTGAGCATGTTGACGAATCCGGGCAGCGTCGGTGCCGGCCCTCGCCCGTACTGCTGCAACGCTTCTCGCAGCACGGCACGCGCCCGTGCTGCCTTGGCGGTCTGGCCGGAGATCAACGCCCGGGGCTCAAGTGCGGCGGCTGCGGACTCGACCGCCTCCGTGAACTCGTCATCGTCGTCGACGACGCTGGGGAAGTCGGGCAGCGGTTGGAATGCGAGCGGACGTCCTGACGAGCGCCGGGGAGTCCAGATCACCACCTCGGTGTTGTCCAGGTAGTCCATCGCCCGGCGGTCGTCAGATCGCCGCCACCCGTCCGGGCGCTCGGGCCAGGCGGTACCGAGGCGAGATAGGTCGTTGTTGGGATCAAGGACGATCGAGGACACACCACGAAAGGCACATTCCTCCACCAAGCGCCGGATCAGAACGGTCTTGCCCGACCCAGTGCCCGCGAAGATGGCGACATGCTTGCGCAGTGCCGAGAGGTCGACCGACACGGTCGCGCCGGTGCGGAGGTCCGCACCCAGCGGTATTGCGTTCTCCGGGAGGTCGTCTGCGACGTCCGGTTCAATTGCGCTGTCGGACAATGGCTCAGGCTCGGGTTGCGGCTGCGGAGCGACGGACTCGACTGGCATTGGCGCGCGCTCGTCCTCGCCAAGTGCTTCGCGCAGGATCGCCAAACCATGTGCCGGCCGACGGGCCTGCAGCCAGCTCGGTAGGTCCGCGTCATCTTCGGCGATCAGGTCGTGAAGTGCCGTCATCGTCCGTATATCGTCCTCGGAGATCGCCATTGTGCGACCGCCTGCGCCGTGAAAGTCAGCCACTAATTGGGCGGTCTTGGGGCCGGTTGGCCACGGCGTGTTGCGCAGTAGAAATAGCTTGCGCCGGTCCGAGCGCACGCCCAGCCCCGTTGCGCTCCAAGCTTTTTTGATCCGATTCTGTGCTGCGACGGCATTGGTCGCGGCGATGGCGCGAAACGCCCAATGGCGTTCGTCGTCGGTGGCGGAGTCGAGGCTCTGCCGCAGCCGCGCATGCAGGACGACATGGCGGCCTGGTGGCGGGTCGCAGGTGTAGGTCTGAGTATCCGTATCACGTTCGGCGATCCAGGCCGTGAGCGCCGCGCCGAGCAGCTCCGGAATGCTGGTGTCCTCGCCTTCGTGGTCCAGCGCCGCGGCGGGCACTGCTCGGCGGCGGTAGTCCGCGAAGCGCCGATCGATCGCAGTAGACGCAGCATCATCAATGCCGTTGTCGGAGTGCGCTTCCCACGTCGGCTGTGAGTCAGCGCGGAGGTGCTCGAGCTCGACAACCTCGTCATGCTTGAGGCATTGCCGAACATGGGCATCAGCGCGGATGAGCAGCTGGCGCGGTGTGTAGTCGGGCGCGTCGGCGAAGGCCGCGGGCAGGATAGGCCAGCTCGGATACGGCGGGTGAAAGCCCGTCGCGGCGTAGCTGGCGACGAAGCGGCGCTCCAGGATGGCACGGCCGATGTCGGGTGTCGGCAGTGGCTGTAGCGGCGCCGACACGCGGAACCGAT
>JAVRPG010000462.1:0-3868 GCA_032162325.1 Mycobacterium sp.
TCACATCACGTTCGACGTCGACGCCAGCGGCACGGCGGGCAGGTTCGAATCGCGCGTCCTTATCGATCCCGCCGCCGAGTTCGGGCCGCCGCTGGAGACGCTGTCGGGGCGCTGGTCGGTTCGCGACGGGCTGGTGCTGACGGCGATCGTGATATGACCGACGCGGGCCTTGTCGTCGTCGACAAGCCCGCCGGCGTCACCAGCCATGACGTTGTGGGCCGTTGCAGGCGCATCTTCGGCACCCGCCAGGTGGGGCACGCAGGCACGCTCGACCCCATGGCCACCGGCGTGCTTGTCGTCGGAATCGAAAGGGCAACCAAGATACTCGGCCTGCTGACCACCACCGACAAATCCTATTCGGCGACCATCCGGCTCGGTCAGACCACGTCGACGGAGGACGCTGAAGGTGAAGTCCTACAGTCTGTTTCGGCCGACGGGGTTACCGAGGCACAGATCGGTGAGGCCGTCGCCCGGCTGCGCGGCGAGATCGCACAGGTGCCGTCGGCGGTCAGCGCGATCAAGGTGGGCGGCAAGCGGGCCTACCAGCTGGCCCGCGAAGGCCGGGCCGTCGAACTGGCGCCTCGCAACGTCCGCATCGCCCGGTTCGACGTGCTGGCCATCCGACACCATGACGGGCTCGTCGACGTGGACGTCGCGGTCGACTGCTCGAGTGGCACCTACATCCGCGCGCTGGCCCGGGATGTCGGGGCGGCACTCGGCGTGGGTGGGCATCTCACCGCGCTGCGGCGCACCCGGGTCGGCCGGTTCGGGCTCGATCAGGCCCGCACACTCGACGGCCTCGCCGAGCAGCCAGCGCTCAGCTACACCCTCGACGAGGCGTGCCTGCTGTCGTTCCCGCGCCGCGACCTGACCGGGGAGGAGACGGAGGACACCCGGCACGGCAGGCCGCTGAAACCCGCTGGGATCGAAGGGGTTTACGCCGCAACGGCACCCGACGGTCAGGTCATCGCGCTATTGACGGATCAAGCCGATCGCACCAAACCGGTGGTGGTGCTGCGCCCGGCGACACTTTAGTCATCGTTCTCAGTCGCCCGCATGCGTTCCTCGGCGTAGGCGAACGCCGCCTCCTCGTCCTCAAGCTCGAACTGGCACGTCAACACGACCCGCCCGTCTCGGATCTCGCCCACCGTCGATGAGGGTCCATGCGTACCGCTCGCCGTCCCGCCCGACGGCGTCGCGCTGAAAACGACCGACGGCCAAGGTCGGCGACAGCCAGCACAGCGCCGAGTGCCATATTCGCGCCGATGCGACCATCGCGGTCAAGTCCTCGTAGGTGGCGCGAAGCTCGGCGGCGGAGCGATCGCCGAAGCCTGACCGCGACCGGTTCTCGAGGCGGAAGTCGGCGCCGGTGAGCTCGCCGAACACCCGGTCGAACTCGCTTCTGTTCAGGGCGATCGCATAATCGGTCACCGTGGCACCCGCTTCGGCGAACGCTGCGCCCTCTCCGGCGTAGTAGCGGCGGTCGATCTCGCGGTAGGCACCCTCGAAGTCGTCCTCGTCGAAGCGGCCGTCATAGGTGATCCGCCCGTCGTCGCCGATCTCGACCACGTGCAGGTATGTCGTCTCGTTCCCGGCGTCGTCCGACCAGCGGCTCCAGTGCAGTTCCAGGCACTCACCTCGAACGGCCAGCGTCCGCCACTCGACGTCGGGGTACTGCTCCAGGATGCGCTCAGCGGCCGCGCGCAACGCTGCACTGCTCTCGATCGGGTAACCGCTCAGTCGCCGCCGATCGTCGTACTCGAACCGATCCGAGTAGACCGCGACGAGGCCGTCGACGTCGTGGGCCCGCATCGCCAGCCACCCGGCCTCAACACTCTCGCTGGCACGGTTGGTGACCGCCAACCGGCTAGCAGCCCGCACCCGCTCCTCGGCGTAGGCGAACGCCGCGTCCTCATCCTCATCCTCGAGATCGAAATCGCAAACCGATGCGAGCCGACCGTCGCGGACCTCACCCACGACGAGCCGCGTCCATTCGTACTGCTCGCCCTCCCGCCCGACGGCCTCGCGATCGAGGTGGGCGACGAACCAGCTCGGCGACACCCAGCACATGGCCGAGAGCCACTCTCGTACCGAGCCGACCAAACCGATGAGTTCCTCGAGGATTGCGCGATACTCCGCGGCCGAGCGGTCGACGAAAACTGAGCGGGATCGGCTCTTGATGCGCAGTTCAGGGGAACTGAGCGCGCCGAACAATGTGTCGAAGTCGCCGCGGTTCTTCGTGATCGCATAGTCGGCAATGGCCATACCCGCTTCGGCGCACGCCGCGCCCTCGCCGGCGTAGTAGCGGCGCTCGAGGTCGCGGTAGGCGCCCTCGAAGTCGTCCTCGTCGAAGCGACCCGCATAGACGATCCGCCCGTCGTCGCCGATCTCGAACACGTGTAGGTATGTCGTCTCGTTCCCCGCGTCATCGGACCAACGGCCCCATAACAGCACCACACGCTCCCCACGAACCGCCAACGTGCGCCCCTCGAAAAGGCTGTACTGCTCGAAGATGCGCTCAGTGGCGGCCCGTAGCCCGGCCCGGCCCTCGATCGGGTCACCACTGAGTCGCCGACGATCGTCATACACGAGCTGGTCCGAATACGCCCCGACGGCGCCGTCGACGTCGCGGGCTTGCATCGCCCTTATAAGGCCATCTGCCACCTCGCTTGCCCGGTTGTCTTCAACCACGACATCGACGCGAAGCGGTCGCTCTCCCACCAGTAGGCGTGGTGCCGCGCAATGGCGTCGATCACCGTCTCGGCGTCCGGCGCGGTGCACCCTTTCGGTCTGGTCTGCGAGGCGAAGACGGCCCAGATCCTCGAGCACAAGGACGAAGTCGTGTGTCGTCTCGTCGAACGCGGCGAAGTACGGACGCGCAGGCCGCAGCGGGTTGGCGAGGCCGATCTCCTGGTAGAAGCGCACCTCGCGCAGGTAGAACTCCAGGTCCTCGCAGGTGGTCGACCGGGAACCTTGCCATCCGCCCCGCCTCCCCTGTGGATGAGGCAATCTTACGAAATCCTGCAGATATAGCGTGTTGTTTGACGCGTTAGCTAAACCGGCCGCTTCTCTCCGCTGATTCCGGAGAATGGCACGCGCAAAGTTTGCGGGTGGTGGCCTTAGCCGACCACCCAGATCGCTTCTGCCGCAGGGCTTCCGAGATCGACCATGGCGTCGGCGCCGTCCGCCGATTCGATGGACACCGAGATCATCCCGGCGAAATCGCGGCGGGCCAGCACGCGCAGCCGGGAATCCAGGCTGATGCCGACGCTGTCGAAATACCGCAGCATCTCCGGATCGGCATCTGAGATACGCGCCACCGTTCCCGCATCACCGTTCTTGCAGACCGATAGCTGCCTCGCATCAGGGGTCGGCACCTGTCCGTCGGCGGCGGGAATCGGATCGCCGTGCGGATCGCGGGTGGGGTGGCCCAGCTTGGCGTCGATGCGGGCGAGCATCCGGTCGGACACCGCGTGCTCGAGCACTTCGGCCTCGTCGTGCACCTCGTCCCAGCTGTAGCCCAGCTCGCGAACGAGGAACGTCTCCATGAGCCGGTGTCGACGCACCATCGCCAGCGCAGCCCGTCGGCCGGCCTCGGTCAGCGTCACGGCGCCGTACTTCTCGTGATCGACGAGTCCCTGGTCGGCGAGCTTGCGGATGGACTCCGACGCGGTGCTGGCCGACACCCCGATCCGCTCGGCGAGCATCTTGGTGCTGACCTTCTCCAGCGACCATTCCTGCGCGGTCCAGATGACTTTGAGATAGTCCTGGGCAACCGTCGTCAAGTCGCGCGGGTTACCGTTCGGACTCACGATTACAAAGTTTAGGCAATCATCACCTGATCTGGGGATCTCGCGCCGCCCGCGGA
>JAVRPG010000463.1:0-6026 GCA_032162325.1 Mycobacterium sp.
GGTCACCGCGCGCCGCAGGTAGAGGTGCGCATCATGTTCCCATGTGAAGCCGGTCGCCCCGAGAATCTGAATACAGTCTTTGGCGTTGTCCACCGCGGCATCAAGCGCGACGGCACCCGCGGCGGCCTCGGCGAGCGGGCGGTCGTCGGCATCAACCGACGCGGCGTCCCACGCGAGCACGCCGGCTTGTTCAGCACGACACAGCATTTCGGCGCAGAGGTGCTTAATCGCCTGGAAGCGGCCGATCTTGTCGCCGAACTGCTCGCGCAGATTGGCCTACGACGTCGCAATGTCATGGCACCTGCGCGCGATGCCCGAGCACACGGCGACGATCCCGGTCATATGGAGGCCTTCGACCGAGCCAGGCGGGCAGCTGATCTCGCCGATGACGGGAACGTCGCGGCACACGACCCGCCCCATCGGTGCCGCGAAATCGATTCCGGGTAGCGCGGTCACCTCGACGCCGCCTTGGTCTGGGTCCACGAGCACCCAGGTGGCTTCGGCGTTGTGGTGTGCCGACAGAATCATCAGGGATTCGGTACCCGCACCGTGCACGCTCGGGAAGGTACCGGTGAGGTAACGGCATCCGTCGGCGCCGATCCTGATGACCGCGTCGGCGTGCGGGGCAGAGATCGCGACGGGCTGTCGGCCAGTGACAATCGCGTCTACGAGCGGCGGGGGGACCTGAGCAGCACTGCACAACAGCGCACCGATGGAGGTCGTCACTACTGGTCCCGGGATGAGCTCGTAGCCGGCCTGCTCCAACATGGCGGCAAGGTCGGCCAAGGTGCCCCCGGTGCCCCCGGCGCCCCCGGCGACCGCGACCCCGAACATGCCCAACTCAGCAGCCAGCGATGACCACACGTGACGCCAGGCCGCGCCTGTTTCGTCGCGGGCGCCCTGGAGCACATTGTGGGTGCGCGCGAAGGCCCGCACGGCCTCCTGTGCAGCGGCCTGCTCGACGGTCGTGGCGATCGTCAACGTATGGCCCCACCCCTTCATAAAAATACACTGTTTTTCTACACCGTAGCAAGCCCCTCCGGTCGGGTGCAACGGGCAGTGGGCGCTTGTAGGATGCCGTGATGCCGAGGCCGTTGATCCCCGTCGAGGCGATCTACGAACGCGCCCTGGCAGTGCTGGACGCGGAAGGCGCCGATGCGCTGAGTGCGCGACGGCTTGCCTCGGATCTCGGGATCTCGACGAGAACGCTGTATGAGCAGGTCGGCACTCGCGAGAAGCTCATCCGAACCCTGGTGGCACGCCACTTCTCCCGGCTGCAGTTGGACTTTCACGAGGACGACGAATGGGAGTCAACGGCGCTGCAGTGGTGCCTTGCCCTGCACGAAACACTGCGGTCACATCCCTTTCTGACCGAACTCATGACGATCGCCGACCGCGAAGCGGTGACCTCATACGTCGACAAATTGTTGAGAGCCATGGTGCGGGCTGGCGTCCAACGCGCCCTGGCGGTGGAGTGCTGTCGGGCGCTGGTCACGGTCACGATCAACCACACCATCATCGAAGTCCGCGCCCTGCGCGAGCCCGAACATTCACCGGAGAACTCCGCCGAGGCGGCCAAGATCGCCGCGAACTTCCCGATGACCATTCGCTGGATCCTCGACGGAGTCAACGTCGCGGCATCCTCGACTGCGGGCCGCCCGACGCGGAGAACCAAGCCGGCGCGGTCACGGCCGGCTCGCCGACCGGCGGGGCCCACCGCGCGGTAATCCCACGCTTCACTGTTGCGCCGAGGGTGCGTCGCCTGTACGTTAAAAAACGCCGTTTTTTAACGTACATGTTGCGTGCGCCGCTTCCAAACAAGAAGGGATGCCCAGATGACTGTGGCCACGGCCCCCCGCGTGTCGGGTGGCGAGCAGGAGCACGGACACCTCGAGGAGTTTCGCACCGACCCGATCGGACTGATGCAACGGGTGCGCGACGAGTGCGGCGACGTCGGCCTCTTCCAGCTGGCCCGCAAGCAGGTCGTCCTGTTGTCGGGCGCTGAGGCCAGCGAGTTCTTCTTCCGCTCGGCGGACAGCGATCTGGACCAGGCCGAGGCGTACCCGTTCATGACGCCGATCTTCGGCAAGGGCGTCAACTTCGACGCGAGCCCGGAGCGACGAAAGGAGATGCTGCACAACGCCGCCCTGCGTGGTGACCAGATGAAGGGGCACGCCACCACCATCGAGAACGAAGTCCGCAAGATGATCGCCGACTGGGGCGACGACGGCGAGATCGATCTCCTCGACTTCTTCGCCGAGCTGACCATTTACACCTCCTCGGCGTGCCTGATCGGGCAGAAGTTCCGTGAGCAGCTCGACTCCAGGTTCGCCGACCTCTACCACGAGCTGGAGCGCGGCACGGACCCGCTGTGCTACGTGGACCCGTATCTGCCGATCGAGAGTTTTCGTCGCCGTGACGAGGCGCGGAGGGGGCTGGTGGCGCTGGTCGAGGGCATCATGGGCTCGCGCGTCGCTAACCCGCCGGCCGACAAGAGAGATCGGGACATGCTCGACGTGCTCATCACGGTGAAGGATGAGGCGGGCAATCCGCGGTTCTCCGCCGACGAGATCACCGGCATGTTCATTTCGATGATGTTCGCCGGGCACCACACCAGCTCTGGTACCGCGTCGTGGACCCTGATCGAACTGCTTCGCCATCCCGACATCTACACCGGGGTCATCGATGAACTCGAAGAGCTCTACGGCGACGGGCAGTCGGTGAGTTTCCATGCGCTGCGCCAGATTCCACGACTGGAGAACGTGCTCAAGGAGACGCTGCGGCTGCACCCGCCACTGATCATCCTGATGCGGGTCGCCAAGGGCGATTTCGAGGTCTGCGGCCACCTGATCCGCGACGGCGATATGGTTGCCGCCTCACCGGCGATCTCCAACCGGATCGCCGAGGACTTCCCCCAACCCGATGACTTCGTGCCCGACCGCTACGACAAGCCACGCCAGGAAGACCTCATCAACCGCTGGACCTGGATCCCGTTCGGCGCGGGTCGGCACCGCTGCGTGGGTGCCGCGTTCGCCACCATGCAGATCAAGGCGATCTTCTCGGTCCTGTTGCGCGAGTACGAATTCGAGATGACCCAGCCTTCCGACAGTTATCGCAACGACCACTCCAAGATGGTGGTGCAACTCGCGCGACCCGCCCGTGTCCGGTACCGCAGGCGAACCGCGTAAGCCGGGACCCCGATGGCCATCCGCGTCGCCCACATCGGAACTGGAAACGTCGGCCGACTCGCGCTGAGCGGACTGATCAACAATCCCAGCTTCGAGCTGACCGGCCTGTGCGTATCGTCGGACGCCAAGGTCGGTACGGACGCGGGCCACCTTGCAGGGCTTGACACTGTCACCGGGATCTCGGCCACCAGTGACCTGGACGCCGTGCTGGCGACTGACCCCGAATGCGTCGTCTACTGCGCCATGGCCGACAACCGAATGGGCCGGGCGATGAAGGACGTCGGCCGCATCCTGGCGGCCGGGATCAACGTGGTCGGTTCCGCGCCGGTGCCGCTGCAGTACCCGTGGCATGTGCTGCCGGATCAGTACATCGCGCCGTTGGAGGACGCTGCGCGGCGGGCGGGCTCGAGCCTGTTCATCACGGGAGTGGATCCCGGCTTCGTCAACGACCTGATTCCGTTCGCATTCGCATCCACCTGTCAGATCGTCGAGCAGGTGCGCTGCATGGAGATTGCCGACTACGCCACCTACGACGGCGCCACCGTCATGTTCGACGTGATGGGCTTCGGCAAGCCACTCGACGAGACTCCGCTGCAACTACAGCCGGGCCTCTTGGCCATGGCGTGGGGGTCGTCGATCCGGCAACTGGCGGCCGGACTTGGGATCGAAGTCGATGAGATAACTGAAGCCTACGAGAGGGAGCCGGCGCCAGAGGCGTTCGACATAGCCGCCGGACACATCCCAAAAGGCGGTCAAGCCGCGGTGCGTTTCGAGATTCGCGGCATGGTCGAAGCGCACCCCGCGATTGTCATCGAGCACGTCACCCGGTTGCGCGAGGACCTACGTCCGGACTGGCCGCAACCTGCGCAGCCCGGCGGTTCCTACCGCGTCGAAATAGTCGGCGAGCCGTCCTACACCGTGGACATCCGCCCCAGCAGCCGCAAGGGCGATCACAACCACGCCGCAATCGTGGCCGCGGCGGGACGGATCGTGAACTCCATTCCGGCGGTGGTCGCTGCACCGCCAGGAATCCGAACGACACTTGACCTGCCACTCATCACCGGCAAAGGGGTGTACGCCGCCCCGTAGCGTGCAATTAATCGGCCACTCCCGCAACGACTTTCGGCCGTCAGGGTGTGGCACGACATTGTGCTCCAGTGTCCGATCGTTCTCCCGCAACATGTCATCGGTGAGAAGGCGCTCAACGCTTAGCCGCCGCCACCAGCGACCAGTAGGCCTGTTCGCGCTCAGTCAGCTCGTTCGACGTGATTGCACCGAACGCGGCGGCATCGCGAGCGACCCGGGCAGGAGCATCGGGAAGCGCATCCGGGCCTTCGAGCCGGAAACAACTCGGCGTCAGCGGGCCGAACAGCAGGGCGCGGCGCAGTTTTGGCCAATTACGCAGGTTCGGCTCGACACCCGCAGCTCTCGCGAAGGTCAGAGCCACCAGGTTCATCCGGGTTCTCTGCGGCATCCCGCGCCGCGAGCGATACGCATCGATGGACGACCGCTGGACGGCCGCACTCGTCGACGGGATCGCGCCGCCCCACGTGTAGGCGATCCACCTTGCCTGCAGCTCGAGGGGCACAAAGTATCCGCCAGACTGATCCCACATGCCAACAAACGCGAGGCCGGGCAGGTCGGGATGGAAGGTGTAGCGGTCCGCGTCCAGGTGCACCGCGTCGAGGTCAACGATCGCGCGAATGTCCTCGCTCAGAAACGGCAGGTGCAGGTCGAACCCGGTGCCGAAAACAATTCCGTCGAACTCCTCGGCGTTCCCGTCGGCGAAGGTTACGGTCGCTTTCGCGATGGACTCCATCCACGGTCGTACCGTGATCAGGCCCTCCGCTACGAGCGGTAAGTACTGCTGGCTCAGGGTGACCCCGGCGGCGAAGAGCGAAGGGTCGGGCGTCGGCGCGCCGTACTGCTCAGGGCTTCCGCCCGCCTCGACAACGATCTCCTTCAGTTGCCGGTCGACCTCCGCGGCGGCGAGGCGTTCGTTCGCGATGGTCCCGTATCGCGTGTACATCCGATGGCCGGAGGGCACTCCGGCCGCGAACTTCGGCAGGACGTAGCGCTGTCGCCGCTGGGCGACGACGACGCGGGTCGCGCCGAGCTGGGCGAGTTCGGCGGCGATCTCCAGGGCGCTGATCGCACCGCCCGCGACGAGAACACGCTTGCCGCAGTAGGGCACGTGCCCCCTGTACTTGTAGGTGGAGATCACTCCCGCCGAGCCTGCGAAGGTGTCGAGCCCGGGAACGGCTGGGATGGAAGGGGATTGGAACCTGCCGGTCGCCACCACCACTTTCTCGAAACGCTCGGTCGTGCCAGTGTGGCCCACGAGCCATCCGGCGTCGTCTCGGCTGACGAGCTCGACCCGAGTGCCGAACCGGATGCGCGACATGAGGCCGAACGTCTCGGCATAGCGATACAGGTAGTCGAGGATGGCGCGGCCCGGCGGGTAGACGAGGTCGTTTTCGGGCTCGAGGTCACTGAACGCCGTCGTGATGCCACTGGTGTTGGTGTGCATCGTCGGCCACACACCACTCAGGTCAGGGAGGCCCGTCCACTGGCCGCCCAACATCGGGGCCTGCTCGAAGACCGTCGGCTCGAAGCCCTGCGACAACAGCCAACGCCCCGCGGCCAGGCCGCCAGGTCCGGCACCGATCACGGCGACGCTTCCCGCCATCGGGGAACTGTCGCACGCCGCCGCGCAGACTGAAGCTCGTTTCGGGCACGCGAGACCGTCTCGCTGATTATGGTCCGAGGTACGCGGAGGCAAGGAGACGTCAATGGCCAAGCTGCGGTTCGGATACTTCATCGCACCGTTTCACCGCT
>JAVRPG010000464.1:0-7891 GCA_032162325.1 Mycobacterium sp.
CGAGAATCGTTCTCCCGCAGCGAGTTTTGCCGGAGCAGCGATGTTCTCGTGGACCGTGCCGGAACCGTCGAGTTCGTGGTGTCGACGAGGGTCGGCGACCAACGCGAATAGTTCCGCGGCCGGTGCCGACACCTCGACGGATCTGCTGACCCGACGCGGGCCCGCGTCGACGACGGAAATCGTCATGGCACCTCCTTCGGCGACGCCGCGGTCACCATCCCCAGGCATTGTTCGCCGTCATGGAATTCCTTTCTACCCGCGATCGGTCAGTGGTCAAGAACGGCGACGGCGCGCCCGACCCCGTCGACGCCCTGGTCCGCGCCAAGAAGTAACGTGGGCGGCCCATGAACTGGGCCCTTCTCGCCGCTGCCGGTGTGCTCGGCGGACTCACCGGCAGCATCGCGGGCCTCGCGTCGGTCGCCACCTATCCGGCGCTGCTGGCCGTCGGGCTTCCGCCGGTGACGGCCAATGTCACCAACACCGTGGCGTTGGTGTTCAACGGCATCGGTTCGATCTCGGGATCGCGACCCGAGCTCGCGGGCCAGGGGGCGTGGCTCAAGCGGATCGCGCCGGCCGCCGCCGTCGGCGGTGCAATCGGCGCAGCACTGCTGCTGTCAACGCCGGCAGAGGGATTCGAGAGGGTTGTCCCAATTTTGCTGGGCCTGGCCTCTGTCGCGATCCTGCTGCCGGGTGCAAGCGAGCAAGAAGCGAGAGTCGCTCACCACCAACGACCTACCGTCAGGGTGCTGTTGGAAGGCGCAGCGATCTTCGTGATCTGCATCTACGGCGGCTACTTCGGCGCGGCGGCCGGCGTGCTACTGCTCGCGATGCTGTTGCGGGCCGGCGGCGCGACGCTCGCGCATGCCAACGCCGCCAAGAACGTGATCGTCGGCGTCGCGAACTGCGTTGCGGCGCTGATCTTTGCGTTCTTCGCACCGGTGAACTGGCCTGCCGTCATCGCCGTCGGTGCCGGATGCCTGATCGGATCGCGACTCGGTCCCGTGGTGGTCCGCCATGCGCCCGCCGGGCCGATTCGCTTTGTGATCGGTGTGGCCGGGCTCGTGTTAGCGGTCAAACTCGGTCTCGACGCGTACGGCTAGGCTAAGTCGAATGGGCTGTCGCCCTTGGCCACTCGGGTGCCGTGGTCGATCAGGTTCTGCGCGTTCGAATGTAGTCGCTCGCCCGCGTCGCGGCTGGCCTGCCCGATCAGAAAACGCGACCACGTGCCCTCGATCACGATGCCGAGCTTGAAGCACGCCATCGCGACATACCAGTCCAGCCTTGACGTTTCGCGGCCGCCCGCCGCCGAATAGGCCTCGAGCAGTTCGTGGCGGGTCGCCAGCCCGCCGAGCGCAGCCAGTTCCGCCCCCGCGGTGATCGTGTTGGTTTCCAATGGCCAGCAGATCAACATCCAACCCAAGTCCAGCAGGGGGTCGCCGACAGTACACATCTCCCAATCGACGAACGCCGCCAACTCCGGCTTGTCGCGGCGGAGCAGAACATTGCTCAGATGCGGGTCGCCGTGCATGATTCCCGGCGTACCATCTGGCGGACGGTTGGACTCCAACCACTCCGCAAGCTCTCCGACGGCCAACGATTCGGGCGCATATCGATCGTGCCGATAGCTTTCGAGCAGCCGCAGGAACTGCGGAACCTGGCGCTCCAGAAAGGAACCCGGCCGCTTGAGCTCCGCGAGGGGCCTGCCCTCCCAGGCGACATTGCCGAGTTGCGCCAGGCTCGCCGCATATGACAGCCCGACCTGATGACGCATGGCGGGGTCGCGCACGTAGGCCTCGTCCATCTCGCTGCCTGGGTTGAAGCCGTCGATCTCCTCCATCAGGTAGAAGACCACGCCGAGCACGTCGAGGTCGTCGCAGCCGGCGATGAACCCGGGGTGTGGCACGGGTGTGCCTGCCAGGGTGCGAAGCGCCGCGATCTCACGCAGCATCGTCTTGTCGCTCGTCGGCCGGGGGTGAAGCGGAGGCCGCCGCAACACCATCGGACGCCCATCGACGAGCACCCGCACCACGATGTTCTGCGTGCCGCCGGTCAGCGGTTCGACACCGGTGACCGTCGACCCGAGGCCCTGCTCGCGCACCCAGCGCTGCAGAGCGATCTGGTCCCCGTCGCTCAGGGTCGGTAACTGCTGCGCTTCGTCGGGCATGCAGACATGGTCTCAGCCCTTGCGCGCGGTCAGCAGCAGGTACTCCCATTCCATGGTCGACGAGCCGCTCAGGACACTGTCGCCCACCCGCGCGATATCCGCGTCGAGGGCGGCCACGCGGTCCGGATCGCCCTCGATGTTGCGGTACACCGCGATCGTCGGCCCGTAGAGCGTCTTGAAGTAGTCACGGAACTCAGCGCCGTCGGCGAAGTGATCAACGGCCAGCATCCGCCGCTCCGTAACGACATCAGTGACGCGGTCGCCGAGCAGCGCGCGGACGTGATCCTCTTGACCCCACAACGGAGGTGGCTGCGCACCTGGCGGGGGCGCCGGAGCGTACGGCTTCATCGCGGCCCACAGCTTGCCGATGTGGCCCTCGGGTGTCCAGCTGATCAAACCGATCCTGCCGCC
The DNA here is from genome assembly GCA_032162325.1 of Mycobacterium sp. Taxonomy (GTDB): domain Bacteria; phylum Actinomycetota; class Actinomycetes; order Mycobacteriales; family Mycobacteriaceae; genus Mycobacterium. The sequence goes on from JAVRPG010000464.1 coordinate 2,576, forward strand.
CGGTTTGCACACCCGAACCAGCTCGTCGGCGGCGAGCTGATGGAACGGCGCGAACATCACGCCGATACACGACATCACAACATCGAATTCGTTGTCCCCGAAAGGCAATTCATGGGCGTTGGCCTCACGCCATTCGAGGTCGACCCCGCGCTCGGCGGCCAGTCGGCTACCCTGCTCCAACAATTCCGGACACAGGTCGCTGGCGACGACGCTCGCACCGGTCTCTGCGGCGGGAATCGCCACGTTTCCGGTGCCTGCGGCCACGTCGAGGACGCGGTCGCCCGGCGCGATGCCGGTGGCCTGCACCAGCACGGGGCCGAGCGGGGAAACCAGTTCGGCGGCAAGCTTCGCATAGTCGCCCGACGCCCACATGGCTCGATGTTTGGCTGCGACCTGGCTCAAGTCGACGGCTACGGTCGGATTGTTCATAGTCGATTCCTCCCTCGATCGGTGCAACCATCGTCCCGTCGCCGATTCCACGGATCTAGTTACAGATCTGTACTGACACTGGTTCCATATCTGTACTGCTCACTTGACGCTCGGAGGTGCGCAAATGTCCGGATATGGCCAATTCTGTCCCGTGGCCAAGGCGATGGAGCTACTCGACGAGCGGTGGACCATGCTCGTCGTGCGCGAACTGCTCGCGGGAAGCGGGCACTTCAACGACCTGCGCCGCGGGGTGCCGAAGATGTCGCCGGCGCTGCTGTCCAAGCGGCTGAAGTCGCTGACACGCGCCGGTGTCGTCGAACGCGCCGACATCGACGGCCGCACCACGTACTCGCTGACCGAGTGCGGAAAAGAGCTCGCCGACGTCGTCGAAGCGCTTGGCGCCTGGGGTGTGCGCTGGATCGGCGAACTCGGCGAGGAGGACCTCGATCCGCATCTGCTGATGTGGGACATGCGCCGCACCATCCCGATCGACGCGTGGCCGCGGTCGCGCACGACGTTGGCGTTCCATCTCGACGGGGTGGCGCCGAAGGCGTCGCGGTGGTGGCTGGTCGTGTCGGATGGCGAGGCCGACGTGTGCGACTTCGATCCTGGCTTCGAGGTGGCCGGCACGATCCACACCAGCCTGCGCACGCTTACCGGGATCTGGCGCGGCGACGTGGGATGGTCGCACGCGCAGCTCGGCGGCAGCGTGACGGTGTCCGGCCCGGCCGACGTGCGTCGCAGCATCGCGACCTGGATCGGCCAGTCGACTCTGGCCGCCGTGCCGCGCCCGGCGTGAGCTACTTGTCCTCGTAGTTCAGACAGAACTCCGCCCCGGTTGATGACGCCCTCGCGGAAAGCCTTGACCTGGGCCCAGCCCGCACCTTCATGCGCATGGCAAACATTAGCGGCCAAGATCAGAGTTGGCTGAAAAAGTGCTGGACGTCAACCGGCTCAATCGAGAATTCGTCGCGCGACGTTGGTGGTGATCAGGTCGAGAAGCTCGTCGCCACGCCCGGCCAGGATGGTTCGGATCGCGTAGAGCGAGAAGCCCTTGGCCTGCTCGACGGTGATCGCCGGCGGTATCGACAGCTCCTGGCGCGCGGTCACCACGTCGACGAGCGCCGGTCCGTCGTAAGCGAAGGCGTCGACCAGTGCCTGCTGCAGGTCGGACGGCCGCTCGACGCGGCGGCCGAAGATCCCCATCGCCGCAGCGACGTCCGCGAAGTTCGGGTTGACCAGATCGGTGCCGAAGGTGACAATGCCTGCGGCCTTCATCTCCAACTCAACGAAGTTCAGCGACGAGTTGTTGAAGACGATCACCTTGACCGGTAACCGGTTCTGGATCAGTGTGATCAGCTCGCCGAACAACATCGTGAGGCCGCCGTCACCGGCCAATGCGACGACCTGGCGGTTGCGGAATGCGGTCTGCGCGCCGATCGCGTGCGGCAGTGCGCACGCCATGGTGCCGTGGTTGAACGATCCCACCAGTCGCCTGCGGCCGTTCATCTTCAGGTAGCGCGCGGCCCACACCACCGGTGAACCCACGTCGACGGTGAAGACGGCATCGTCGGCAGCGAGGCGATCAGCAAGCCCCGCAACGTATTCCGGCCGGATCGGGCTTCGGTCGCGATCGTTGACGGCCAGCTCGTCCAGCGTCTTGCGGGTCTTTCCGTAGTGGCGCAGCGATCGATCGAGATGGTCGCGTTGATTCTTCTGCCGCAGCAGCGGCTGCAGCGCGGCCAAGGTGTCCTTCACAGTGCCGACGAGTCCGAGATCGATCGGGGTGCGACGGCCGAGGTTGCGGCCGCGGATGTCGACCTGAACGACCTTGGCGTTGTCGGGATAGAACTGCTGATAGGGGAAGTCGGTGCCCAGCATCAGCAGCGCATCCGCTTCTTTGATCGCCTTGTAGCCCGAGGCGAAGCCCAGAAGACCGGTCATGCCGACGTCGACCGGGTTGTCGTATTCGATGAACTCCTTGCCGCGCAGCGCATGCACGATCGGTGCGTTGAGCGTCGCGGCGGCCTGGATCAGCTCGTCATGGGCGCCTTCGACGCCTGCTCCACCGAGAATCGTGACAGCCTCTGCGCCGTTGAGGATTTCGGCTGCCTGACGTAGTGACTCGTCGTCGGGACGCACCACAGAATGAGTCCGGGCGATCGGACGCGATTGCCACCCCGACGCGTCGGCGCGCTGCAGGAAAATCTCGCCGGGGATGACGACGACGGCAACCCCGCTCTCCTCGACCGCGGCCCGCATCGCCATCTCGAGGATCCGCGGCAACATCTCCGGCGTGCTGACGAGCTCGCGGTAGACGCTGCAGTCCCGGAACAGCTCCTGCGGATGCGTCTCCTGGAAGAAGTCCGAACCGATTTCCGTGCGCGGGATGTGCGCGGCGATCGCCAGCACCGGAACCCGGCTGCGCTGCGCGTCGTAGAGACCGTTGATCAGGTGCAGGTTGCCCGGGCCGCAACTGCCGGCGCAGACCGCCAGCTGTCCGGTCAGCGCGGCATCCGCCGCCGCCGCGAACGCGGCTGTCTCCTCGTGACGGACGTGCTCCCAAGAGGTTTCGCCGGAGCGCCGGAGCGCGTCGGTGAAACCGTTGAGGCTGTCACCCGGGAGGCCGTAGACGCGGCGCACACCGCTGAGTCGTAGAGCTGAGATGACGTGATCGGCGACCGTTGCCACTCACGAAGCGTAGGTGATCTCGGCGTGATTTCTAGCGCTCAGCGCAGGAAATCACGCCGAAAACGCGACTACTTGGGTGCGAAGCGCTGGCCGGCGTCGAGCCGGAGGCACTGGCCGTTGAGCATCGGGTTGTCGACGATCGCCAGGGCGAGCTTGGCGTACTCCTCCGGCCGGCCGAGCCGCTTCGGGAACGCCGCGTCCTTGGTGAGCTGCTTGGCGAACTCGTCGGGGATTCCCTCGGTCAGCCCGGTGGCGAAGAGGCTCGGCGCGATCGCCAGCACGCGGATACCGAGGCTGCCCAGGTCTCGGGCCATCGTCAGGCACATGCCCGCAATCGCGGCCTTGGACGCGGTGTAGGCCACCTGCCCGATCTGTCCCTCGAACGCGGCGATCGATGCCGTGTTGATGATGACGCCGCGCTCCTCGTCCTCGGGCTCGTTCTTGCTCATCTGCCAGGCGGCCAGCCGGCTGATGTTAAAGGTGCCGATGAGGTTCAGGTCCACGCTCGCGCGGAAAGAATCCAGGCTGTGCGGACCTGTCTTGCTCACCGTCCGCTCGGCAGTGCCGCCGCCGGCGGTGGTCACCGCGATGTGCAGTCCGCCAAGTGCGTCGATCGCCTGCTGCAACACTTGCTCCGTGCCTGCGAAGTCCGTGACGTCCACCTCGTGGAACGTGCCGCCGATCGCATCGGCCACCTCACGGCCCTTCGACTGCGGCCGGTCCAGCACGGCAACGCTCGCGCCACGCTTGGCGAGCGATTCGGCGGTCGCCCGACCGAAGCCCGACGCACCTCCGACGACGACAGCCTTCTTCCCCTCGATCTCCATCTAGCTCCCTTTCAAGACTGTGGTGGGACCGCCAAGCAACATAACTCATCGCGCATTCGGTAAGCCTTTCGGGTGGCTTCAGGCGATGTGCGGAGCCGTCATCACTTCGTAAGGTCCGGCGGCACAGCTCGCGGGTACGTTTTCGATATGGCCGAACCCGCCCGCGACACCAAATCGTTGGCGGGCGTCGCGGCGGCAGCGGTCGCGCTCGGGGTCACCGAACTGCTCGCCGTCGCGTTCGGGCCTCAAGCCGACGCCCGCACCGCGGTCGGCTCGGCGGTCATCGACCTGACGCCGGGACCGGTCAAGGAGTGGGCGATCCAGACCTTTGCCACGGCCGACAAGTTGGTGTTGTCCGTGCTGGTGCTGGCGGTGATCGCCGTGATCGCCGCGGTGGCCGCGGCCTGGGAGACGCGTCGCGTTCCGGTGGGCAGTGCCGCGATCGTCGTCGCCGGGATCGTGGGGTGTGCGGCAGTGCTCTCACGCGCCGGAGCGACACTGGTCGACATCGTGCCCACCCTGGTCGGCACCGCGTGCGGCGTCGCGGTGCTGCGGCTCCTCACCTCGGGGCGGTTCACCAACGAGACGGAGCTGACGCAGGACACCGACTCCCCCGACTCCCCCGACCGCGGCCGCCGACTGTCGTTGGTAACGCTGGGTTTTCTCGGCGCCGGTGCGCTCGGCGGCGTGGGCGGCGTCGTGCTGTCGCGCCTGCTGTCCTCCGTCTCGGGTGATCGCGCCGCGTTCGCCTTGCCGAAGGTCGAGGTCGGCGCCCCGCCCGTGCCGCCGACCGTGCAGCCGAAGGGCGTTGCGTTGCCGTCGTTCATCACCAGCAACGCCGACTTCTACCGGATCGACACCGCGCTGAGCGTGCCGCAGCTGAGCCGGTCGGACTGGCAGCTGAAGATCCACGGCATGGTGGACCGCGAGATCACCTACCGCTTCGAGGATCTGGACCGGTTCGAAGTCGTCGAGAAGCTCGTGACACTGACGTGCGTGTCGAATCCCGTTGGCGGCGACCTCATTTCGAATGCCACGTGGACGGGCTATCGAGTGCGCGACCTGTTGGCCGAAGCCGGCGTGCATTCGGACGCCGATATGGTGCTGTCGATGTCGATCGACGGCTTCACCGCCGGCACGCCCGTCGACGCCCTCACCGACAGCCGCGACGCACTGCTGGCGATCGGGATGAACGGCGAGCCGTTGCCGACCCCTCACGGCTACCCAGCCCGGCTCGTGGTCCCCGGCCTGTACGGCTATGTGTCGGCAACCAAATGGGTCGTCGACATGGAGTTGACCCGATTCGACCGCGCCGAGGCGTACTGGACGCGGCTGGGTTGGTCGCCCCGCGGGCCGATCAAGACGGAAT
>JAVRPG010000465.1:0-3267 GCA_032162325.1 Mycobacterium sp.
CGACCCCTTCTGGGAGGCCTGCGTGAAGGCAGGCATCCCCGTGTCGATGCACGCGTCGGACTCCGGCTACGCGGAGTACCTCAACGACTGGGAGCCTGCCGACGAGTTCCTGCCGTTCAAGCCGACCGCGTTCCGGATGGTCTCGATGGGCAAGCGGCCCATCGAGGACTCGATGGCGGCGTTGGTCTGCCACGGTGCGCTGACCCGTAATCCCGATCTGCGCATCCTGTCGATCGAGAACGGCGCGGACTGGGTGCCCTACCTGTTCAAGCAGTTCGAGAACACCTACAAGAAGATGCCGCAGGCGTTCCCGGAGAATCCGGTTGAAGCGTTCAAGCGAGGCGTCTACGTCGCTCCGTTCTGGGAGGACGACTTCGCCCAGATGGCCGGCCTGTGCGGGGTGGACCGGGTGATCTTCGGTTCGGACTGGCCGCACCCGGAGGGGCTGGCCGATCCGATCAACCTCATCGAGGATCTGCAGGGACTCGACGAGGACGGGCAGCGCAAGGTCATGGGCGGCAACATGGTTGACCTGTTCAAGGTCGCGAATAAGATCGTCCACAAGCCAGACGTGCCCACACTCGTCATCCCCGCCTGACCGACGCCGTCTGCTGCGGTAGGACCTCCAAATTCAAAGAGGCTGAACTGATCTGATGACCGACGTCGCGAATCCAGAGGTCCTGCTCTTCGCCTCGACGACCCAGTCGTTTCTCGAGAAGGAAGTACCGCTGACCCGGCTGCGTGACCTCCACGCGGCCGGAATCTCGTTCGAGGCCGACTGGTGGCGGCGGGCCGCCGAGCTGGGCTGGACCAGCCTGCTGGTGCCGGAGGAACTCGGCGGCGGCAGCGTGTCGGGCGATGGTGTGGCCGATCTGGCACTGGTCGCCGAACTGGCAGGCAGGACCGTTGCACCCGGACCGCTCCACCCGGTCAGCACTGTGCTGGCCGGCCTGGTCGAGGCGCCCGAAAACCACGAGGAGACAATCGAATCCTTGGTGTCGGGTGCGCTCGTCGCGTCCTGGGCGGTGTATGAGCCGGGCAAATCATGGTCGCCGTTGGACGCCACGGTCACCGCGACGCCCACCGCGACGGGTTTTCGCCTCGACGGCGTGAAGGACCGCGTCGAGGCCGGTGCCGAAAGCGGGATCCTGCTGGTGGTCGCGCGGTGCGACGGCGCGGTGCGCCAGTTCCTGGTACCGACGGACGCAACCGGGGTGCGCGTCGAGCCACAACGGTCCGTCGATCTGGTGAAGCGTTACGCCCGAGTGTATTTCGACGGTGTCGAGGTCGACGCGTCAGCGGTCGTCGGTTCGGCGGAGCAGACGGCGGAGTTGATCGCGCGGCAGAGCCAGATCGCGCAGGTGCTGCAGTGCGCCGAGGTGGTCGGCATTCTCGACACGGTGCTCGGCTTCACCATCCATTGGGGATTCGACCGGCATTCGTTCGGCCGCCCGATTGGCTCCTACCAGGCGCTCAAACACAAGTACGCCGACCTGAAGATCTGGTTCGAGGCCTGCCGCGCGACCACGCGCGCTGCCGTCGCCGAGGTGGCCGCACGTTCACCCGGCGCCGAGATGGCGGTCAGCGTCGCAAAATCCTGTGTGGGTGAACGCGCCCCCGGCATGGTGCAGGACTGCGTGCAGCTGCACGGCGGTATCGGTGTGACCTGGGAACACGACCTGCACCTGTATCTGCGGCGAGTCACGTTGTACCGCTCGATGTTTGGCACGCCCGAACACCACAACCTGCGGGTCTATGACCTCACCAAGCAGCTGGAGCCCGCGTCATGACCGAGACGACTTCGGTGCCCAGCGAAACGGTGGAGTCGGTCGACGATTTCGCCGCGCGGGCCAGGGCGTGGCTGGCCGGCAATATGCCCCGCATCGATGTGGACAATCCGCCGGAAGCCGATCGGGGTGAGGACGCGCCGTGGCAGCGTGCTCGCGAACTCCAGAAGAAGCTCTATGAAGGCGGATTCGCCGGCATCTGCTTTCCACGGGAGTACGGCGGACTTGGCCTGCCGATCGCGTATCAGAAGGCGTTCGACAACGAGGCGCGCGGCTATGAGATGCCGATGATCCTCAACACGCCGACATTCACGATCTGCGCCGCGACGATCCTCGACACCGGCTCGGAAGAGCAGAAGCGTCAACATATTTTGGCCGCGCTGCGCGGCGACGAAGTGCTCGTGCAGCTGCTGTCGGAACCCAGTGGCGGATCGGATCTCGCCGGTGTCATCACCCGGGCCGACCGCGTTGGCGACAAGTGGGTGATCAACGGCGCAAAGACATGGAGCACCAGCGCGTTCGCCGCCGATTACGGCTTGATGCTGGCCCGTACCAATTGGGACGTGCCCAAGCACGAGGGCCTGACGATGTTCATGGTGCCGATCAACAGCCCCGGAATCACGTTGCGTCGCATCAAGCAGGTCAACGGATCGGTGGAGTTCTGCGAGGAGTTCTTCGACAACCTCGAACTCGGTGACGACGCCGTGGTCGGCGAAGTCAACGAGGGCTGGCATGTGGCCTCACGGCAGCTCTACCACGAGCGGCGCGCGGTCGGCGGCGGCTCCGAGTTCGCCAGTGGCATTGGCGCAGAGGGCAAGACCGACATGCCCATCGACTACGTCGAGCTGCTGGAGAAAACGGGTCAGGCCGACAACGAACGCGCCCGCGAGATGGCGGGCCGGGCGCTGGTGCACCGGGCGGTGCGCGAGCAGCTCATCGACCACGTGTATCACGGTGTCCTCGACGGCTCGCTGCCCCCGGCGGCGGGCTCAATCATTCGTGTCATGCACGCCGAGATCCATCATTTGGAGTTCGACACCGCGCTGGCGATCACCGGGAGTTCCGGGGTGGTCGACGTTGACGACGACCTGATCCGCTACGGCGAGCGATACCTGTCGCGGCAGACCGCGGCGCTCGGCGGCGGCACCACCGAGATCGCACGCAACATCATCGGCGAACGCGTGCTTGGCTTCCCGCGCGAGTACGCCGCCGACCGTGGCGTGCCGTTCAATCAGGTCAAGCGCACCAAGAGCTAGATTTCCGAGCGCCACACCTGTCACATCAGCACCGTCGCGACTCCATGACCATCGCCGGAAACGTGGTCCCACATGCGGGACCACGTTTCACAAGGTCCTACGCCGCCGCCGGGACTTCGCCCGGCAGCGGTGGCCCTTCGGGCAGCACAAAGCAGCGGTCTGGCGTTTAGCTCCGACCGCCGCGCCCCGGATCCCTCGCGTCAATCTGCCGATGGCTGCGCCCT
>JAVRPG010000466.1:0-2806 GCA_032162325.1 Mycobacterium sp.
GTGTTCGGTGCCAGCCTGATCGTGCTGGCTCAGCTCTGGCGGATCGACAGGCTCGTCGTGTTCTACGAGAGCACGCAGTAGCCTGTGCTGCCGTGACCGCCTCAGCCGACCCGCTGGCCCCGTTGGCCGAGCTACCCGGCGTGGCCGCGGCCGGCGAGGAAGCCCGCGAGGCGCTTGGCCGCGCGCATCGCCATCGCAGCAATCTGCGGGGATGGCCAACAACAGCGGCCGAGGCCTCGCTGCGGGCGGCTCGGGCTTCCTCGGTGCTCGACGGTGGCTCGCTGCAGCTGTCCGACGGTCGCTCGATCGCCGGCTCGGCCGGCGGTGGCGACCCTGACCCGGTGCTGTCGGGAGCGCTGCGGGTTTCTGAGGCTTTGGAAGGCGGGGCAACGTCATTGGTCGGCGTGTGGCAGCGGGCGCCGCTTCAGGCCATCGCCCGATTGCACGCGCTGGCGGCGGCCGACCTAGCCGACGACGACCGGCTCGGCCGTCCGCGCGGCGACGCTGACGTCAGCCGCCGGCTGACACTGCTGGCCGACATCGTCACCGGCGGGACACGGGTGCCCGCGCCGGTGCTCGCCGCCGTCGTCCACGGCGAGCTGCTGACGCTTGAGCCGTTCGGTACCGCCGACGGTGTGGTGGCCAGGGCGGTGTCGCGGCTGGTGACCATCGCCAGCGGTCTGGACCCGCACGGCCTCGGCGTGCCGGAGGTGTACTGGATGCGGCACTCGGGCGACTACCGGGCCGCGGCGCGCGGGTTCTCGTCGGGTACACCAGACGGCCTTGCGGCGTGGCTTGTGTTGAGCGCACGGGCGTTGCATGCCGGCGCGCGCGAGGCGTTGTCCATCGCGCAGGCCGCCTCGTCGGGGTCCCCCCAGCAACGTGAAGCGGGCGACGCTCCGAACTGATTCGGCTCGCCGCCCGCTAGCACGGACTCCGGTTACCAAGCGTGCGTTTTTTGGTTACGTGGGTGGCCTCGGCGTCTCACGATGCGCTTCGACTGCAACCCCACCCAAGGGGCCGTCGTAGACGTCCGCTTTTCGTAATAACGCAGGCCCGCAACACTTCTGCCTTTATGGCGGCTTCTGCTCCGCGTGGGTGCCGGGATCCGTGCTGGGTAGCCTGGCTTGGGAGATCGAACCTTCTCTTCCGGCTCGGTCTTGGCCGCCCCAGGCTTCCGTGCTTCCTTTGTACTCCGTGACCACGGTCACATCAAGGGTCAATTGCGGGAGACTCGCGATCGTTACACGAGCGGTGCCAGCTACTACACGAAGTAGCTTTCAGAAAGCGAAGCGGCGCAGCAGGGAGTAGGTCAGCGCGCCCGCGGCCAGGGCGCTGACCCCGACCGCCGCGCTGGTTGCGACGGCAGCGCCCGAAGGGGCGGGAATGCGGTCGCGCAGCGACACCGGCTTGGAGAAGGTGAGCACCGGCCAGTCCCGCGCCGCAGCTTCTTTGCGCAGCGCGCGATCGGGGTTCACCACGGTGGGATGGCCCACGACACCGAGCATCGGCACGTCAGTGATCGAGTCGGAGTACGCGTAGCAATGCTCGAGTGCATAGTGCTCGCGGGCGGCGAGTTGACGGATCGCTTCGACCTTGCCCTCGCCGTAACAGTAGAAGGCGATCTCGCCCGTGTAGCGGCCGTCCTCGACGACCATCCTGGTGGCCATCGCATGGGTGGCGCCCAGTGCGCGGGCGATCGGCGCGACGATTTCCTCGCCAGACGCCGAAACCACGACCACGTCGCGGCCGCAGATCTTGTGGTCGGCGATCAATTCGGCGGCTTCGGCGAACACCAGCGGATCGACGATGTCGTGCAGCGTCTCGCCGACGATTGACTTCACCTGCTCGACGTCCCACCCGGTGCACATATTCGTCACGTAAGACCGCATCCGGTCCATTTGATCGTGGTCGGCACCCGACATCAGGAACAGGAACTGCGCGTAGGTCGACTTGAGCACCGCGCGGCGATTGATTAGCCCCTGATCGAAGAAAGGTTTGCTGAACGCCAATGTGCTCGATTTGGCGATGACGGTCTTATCAAGATCGAAGAAGGCGGCGGTCCGGACGGGCCTGCCGGACGGCATCTCGGCTTGCGGCGCGATCAAACCTTTGGCCGCCGGATCGGGTGCGGTCACAGCGCCCAGCATAAGGGTCGGCGCGTGACAAGAGTCGACAGAGTGTACAAATTGGCAGTTCACGACAGGTGCCGGTGACTGCAATCTTTCCTGCTATCGGGTGCTTTCTCTTGCAAGCAGTACTTGCGCCCATCGGCAGTGCCGTGTGTATAGTAAGCATTACTCGGCTTATGCCGGGTGTGCATCAGCCCGACCCCCCGGGGCTGATACACGACGACCTCCGCCTCCTCCCCCCCTGGCGGGGGTCGTCCCTTTTTACGGACTTCCTTTTGCATTGCGGATATGGTCAGCCCATCTCCATATGGGTTGCGGAACGCGATTTTCATTGCGTACGTGCCACAGGGTTTGTCTGGTTTATCCACAGATTCGCATTCGTCCACAGACGCCGTAGCGACGGTGGTGTTGTGTCGTCACCCGGCCGCAGGCTGAGGTCATGACCGCAAGCAATGGGATCTTGGCGCTGGTCGGCGACCCTGCAATCCGAGACGACGTAGACCGCGTCGCAGCGGCCGCCGGGCTGCCGGTTGTCCACGCGTCCGACCCGTCCAGCCGCAAAGTATGGGCAGCCGCGGCAGCCGTGCTGCTCGATGTGGCCGCCGCGCGACGCTGCGCGCAACGGGCGTTGCCGCGGCGTGGTCGCGTCGTCCTGCTCGTCCGTTCCGAACCTC
>JAVRPG010000467.1:0-4214 GCA_032162325.1 Mycobacterium sp.
TATGTCAAGTCACACTTGGCTATATCGCGTACTGACACTTGACTTGATTAGATGTTCGCACAATACTTGACGCTATGGCAAGCCCTCGCCTCGTCGAGCTGATCGACCGCTACAAGAACGCTCACGGCGTCAGCGATGCCGAACTAGCCCGGCGGATCGGCATCACCCGGGAGAACCTGCGCCTGTGGCGGGTCAACGGCGTGCGACGACTTCCGGAGCGCGCCAACCTGGCCGCGGTCGCCCGCAGCATCGGCGAGCCATATCGCCAGGTCCTCTCGGCCGCGCTGTTTGACACCGGCTATCTGACCGCGACCGACACCGCGGTTCCCCGTCCGTACGACGAGGTGCTCTCCGACGCCATCAACGTATTGACCGAGGCCACTCGTCTGACGAATCAACCGATGCGCCAGAACAGTTCGGGTCAATGGGAACCGGATCCCGACCCTCGCGCGGCGCTGCCGATCGACTGGGCCGAGTTCGTCACCCACGCGCTGGCCGGGGCCGCAGCCAACGTCGGAGGCACCGAGCAGATACTTGCCGGCCGGCCCGGGTCCTGGGAGGCCGAGCGAGTGCGTCAAACCCTGCAGTCGACCGTCGGCGTCGACGACGAACACCTACTGCAACACCGGACCGAACCCGTCGTCATCGATTTGTGGGTCGAGAGCATCCTGCGCAACACCGACGACACCTCCTACGACGACTACCGCGACGCGGAGCTGGAGCTCTCTCGGCGCGAAGAAGCCATCCCCGAGCCCGATGACCTGCCGCCTGGGCCGTTCTCCCCCGACGACCCGCGCATCGCTGCCGTGGACTGGATCCGTGTCGATGACAATGGCTATCTGGTCGTGCAGGGCAAAGCCGGCTGGGGAGACGATCCTGCCGACATCGCACTGCTCGCTGAACTCCACGAAGAGGCCCAGGCCAGCCGACCTCCTACTGCGGGCGATATCGCCTACGACGAAGCCCACGACGCCATTGCGGACCTTTGGGACGCGCTCGCTGAACTTGAACGCCGCGAATACATCGAGTACGCCGAAAGTCTCACAGCGACCGTGCAAAGTCGGCTCGCGGCACTGGACTTAGCCACGCCGGTAACCGTGAACATCACACTTGCCCCCGAGGGCGCCCGCTCCGACGACTTCGACGACCACGCGCCGGCCACGTATCCGCGCAACGCGATCGAGCAAACCATCGACCACGCGATCGGCAGCACACCTACCCCGTCCGCGCTCCCGGGTACTCCCCTAGATCGGCTCGCTACGCAGCAGCGGTGACGAGCTCATGGGTTAGGCGGCCGGCCGATCCCACCCCGTGGCCGTCGGGTCCCCGACGACGTGCGCTGAACTCGCACAGCCAGCGCGGGCCGCCGCTAGCCCCCACGAGCGCCAGCGGCATCTGCTGCGGCATCCAAACACCCCGCCGCGGCTCTACCGTTCCGCCGCGTTGGCCCCGCTTGAACTGGCCAGCCAATACGTCACCGTGACGCTTCAAGATGCTAATCATGCTGTCCGCCCGCATCTTTCGCAGCTTTCATGGATAATCGTCGTTGTCCACCAATACCAATAGTTGCTCCGTTTTCATCAGATGAATCACGGATACGGCGTCGCTGCATCGGTGGCCAGCTGGCTCTGGCGACGAAACCTGTTGCCGATCTGAGGATTTGGGCTCATTTGCCGCCTGTCTCGGATTGCCTGCGCCCGACGTGCTGCCGACACTCCGGGCGAACTGTGTCGACGCTGATGCACTTACCTGCAGTGATATGGCGATGATTCACTGGATGATTCAATGATGCATTGGATGAGACAGGTCTGAAGCCGGTTCTGCCCGTCGATAAGAGCGGTCGCTGTGCGTGGCCGGTTCGGTTCCCGCGTTGCATCCATCCGGAGGCCCAGACCGTCGACGAAATGCTCGAGGGGGTGGCGTAAATCAGCAACTGTGCGGCGACCTGGATCATGGCACGATCGCGGGGCGCCGCTTGATGTGCTCGCCGCGATCAAACGGTGCCAACGACAGACCAGCAACGAACTCGCCTGCCCATGTGAGCTCTCGACTCACCATGCCTGTACCTAACAGCCGAGTCAGACTCCGCCGAGTTTACTTCCAACCCGGACGGGTCGAATGCCCGTACCATCCGGCAAACACGGCAGGTTCGGATATGGAGGGTTACCGGTACCGGTGTGTGGTGTGCGAGGCCGCAAACCCCTAGGCGGACCAGGTACATTGCCGGCTCTTGGCTCCTCAGACGTCGGTTCGTCCGCTCCCCACTTCCGCGAGGCGGTGTTGGCCTCACTCTCAACATATTCTGGATCGGACACCCGCCTTCGATCGACTGGACGACGACCGCCAAACCGTCACGGTGACGAAAAGGACCGTATCCGTTGCGCATTACTCAGATCACGCGGCACAAGATCTACGACTCCATCGCGTTGGCAAAGGTGTCCTGGTCGGGACGGCTGGAGGAACCCGATTTCCTTGGCCGGATCTACGACCTCGCGGCGATGAAGAGCACCGACACCCGGTTCAAGGACGCAGCCGGCGATATCTATCAGCATCGCGTCCTCAACCCAATGGACTGGGACGACGACTGGATCTTCACCGACAGCCGCTTCGGGCTGCAATACGGCGATGACGAGCTGGTGCTGCGCTTCCTCGCGGAGATGCTGCACCCCGTTGTCCGCATGGATGAAGACGAGGTGGCGGCCCTGCTGAAGTCCTTCAATGAGGCGCTTGCACGCGACGGCTATGAGCTCTACCCGGCGGAATGGATCAGTGGTCACGCGGTGTACGGCTGGCGACTGCGAGACTCATTCCACGGCGTGACCCCCGAGCTGAACCTGCGCGAACGCGCGGTCTTGACCGATCCCGCCTTGGCTCGTATCCGGGACGGTCTCACGTCTGATCCAGCCGCAGCGATCTCCTCGTCGAAGAACTTGCTCGAAAGTCTGTTCAGGATCGTCCTCGATCGCTCCCAAATCGACTATGGGGCAAGAGAAGACATCCCGCAGTTGTATCGTAAAGTTGCAGACCTGCTCGAATTGAAGGCGGAGTCTGTGCCCGGCAGCGCAAAAGGCAGTGAGGCCTCCCAGCAGGTCTTGCGGACGCTCGTTACGACGGTCCAGTCGTTGGCCGAGCTACGCAACGAGCTCGGCATTGGCCACGGGCAGTCAACACGCAGTGTCGCCCTTGCCAGGCACGCTCGGCTCGCTCTCAACGCCACCGTGACGATCGCTGAGTTTGTGCTCGACACGTGGCAGTCGCGCGTGAGCAGCGGACGCCTCGACGTCAATGACTAACGCCGGGCGGCTCCAGGAGCACAACGTACAGCCAACCGGTTCGGCCGAGCCCGACTGGTGGGACCAGATAGCCAACGCCGCAGATACTCCCCTCGGTGAACTCGTCGACGGCCTGGATAAGGTTGCGGCGCTGGCGATTCCCTACGCGCGGCTGCCGCGACGCGCCCGCACGGCCTACGCAGCGGACTTCGCGTGCTGGGGCGACATCGCGGGTCAGACCATAGAGTCGCTGCTGAGCCGGCCCAAGATCGGAGAACGGGCAGTCCAGGCGCTGCTTGCCGCGGCCAAAGACGCAGTCGCCGGGTATCGGGCGGCTGCGGTAGCCGGCCGTGTCGGCGCTGACGCAGCGGTGCGGCGGCTCCTTCGTGAGCTCGACGAATTCGACCACGAACTGCTGGCGCGGCTGTGGGCTGCCCAGCCGGAGCCGCAGCGCTCACTGGCTGCGCGGCTGGGCGTCAACATCGCGTCTGTGTATCGAAACCAGCCGCGTGCTCAGGCCCGGCTCGCCGAGCTGCTCGCCGAGCCGGTGCACCAGGAGGTTGGCGAGTATGTGGGCAGCCTGGGTCGCCGTCTGGGCCCATATGCACCGCAGGACGCCGTCTCCACCGAACTACATCGTCTTGACGTCGACCCGGCCAGTGAGTCGGCACAGGTGCTGCTGTACCTCGCGGGTCCCTACGCGCGCCGAGGCCTGTGGTTCGAGAACACGACAACGTCCGGGCAGCGCCAAGCCGCGGCCGCCGTCGACGCGGTGTTCGGCCGCTGTCCCGCCCCGTCCAGTGAGGCACTTGTCCAGGCCCTGACCTCTCTGGGCATAGCGGCCGACGCCGCCCCTGAATACATCCGAAACGAGCTGGCGCTGCGGCAATTCGGCGATGTCTGGGTGCGATGGGGCGACTCAACCGCCGACAGGGCCGAAGC
>JAVRPG010000468.1:0-5835 GCA_032162325.1 Mycobacterium sp.
ATCCCACGGCATCCGCCTTCTAATCTGTCGATGATTTGCATCGTCCGCCGCTTCGGAGCCCCGGTCATAGACCCGCCCGGAAAAGCGGCTCGCACAGCCTCCGCTGGCGTGACATCGTCCCTCAACCTCGCTCTGATCGTGCTTACTAGTTGGTGAACAGTTGCGTATGTCTCAACCGCGAACGGTTCAGGGACGTGCACGGAACCAACCACGGAAACCCGTCCGATATCGTTGCGGAGCAAATCAACAATCATTAGGTTCTCCGCTCGGTCCTTCACTGCTGTGCGGAGATCGTCTGCTAGCTTCGCGTCTTCATCGGAAGTGCGGCCGCGCCGGCGAGTGCCTTTGATCGGTTTCGCTTCCACCGTTCGATCGGCGGAAATCTTCAGAAACCTCTCCGGAGATGCACTTAAGATATCGACTCCCGGAAGCTGCAGGAGTGCGCTGTAAGGAGCGGGATTACGTCGCCGGAGATCGCGGTATGTTTCGAGCGTATCGATGTTGGCGGTTACCGTCATGGTCGTCGTCAGGCAAACTTCGTAGGTTTCCCCTGCTCGGATTTCTTTCAGGCATTGCTGTATATTGTCGAGATACGTGCCCTGAGGTTCGCGAGCAACCACAGGTATGTCCAGCAAGGGCAAGTTGGATTCGCGCTCAACGGGCTTCGTAATAAACGACGAGCGCACCGCCTTTTCAGCTTGGTCCAGCCACGACGTGGCCTCAGCCTCATCCCCTGTTTCTTGGTCTGAGAGGGCCAGTAGCCACGTCTCATCAAGTTGGTGATCTATCACTACAGCGCGATCACAGAACACAAATCCAGCATCGGGGAGGTCGGACTGATGCATAACGTCGCCACCACACTCCGCCTTCATTTCGTAGCCCAGGTAGCCGACGTAGCCAAGCGCAAATTCACAATCACTCTCGAATCCGGTCACCGCGCGCTCGGCAGTTTGCTCTCCAAGGTAGTCGAAAAGGCTTTGGTCAAGATGAGTCACCGTACCGTCGCTATGGCGAACCCGCACGCCACAGTTGGCGTCCGCAGTCACCCATTCGCCGTGAGGGCCCCTTCCGCCAAGGATCGAAAAGCGAGACAAACCGGGGACGACCATAGAGCTGTCTAGCCAAAACGCACATTCCTGACCCGCGAAAAGCCGCGAGTACACGGCTTCCGCGTCGGGCTGATGGTCCAGGCGACGGCTTACTAAGCAAAATCGCCTGCCCGGAGTCTGAGGTTCGGTGCGCGGGCCGATGCACCGAGTGGGTGCCGCAGCAACGGCCGGAGCTGCAATGGTATTGCGTTGTCGCGATCGATCGCGAGCGAGGTGGATGAAATTGTTGATTAATCGGCGACCATGCTCTGTTTCGATGGACTCGGGGTGGAACTGCACGCCCCATTGCGCGCGAGAACAGTGCTCCACCGCCATGACGAGTTTTTTCCCCGATCGACGATCTGTTGTAAATGCCGTGACCTTCAGCGTATCTGGCACCTTATTCACCGCAAGCGAGTGATAACGGACCGCACTGAATGGTGAGGGTATTCCGGCGAACAGGCCCGTGCCGTTGTGTTGAATAGCACTGGACCGTCCATGGCAAGGCTCAGGCGCGGTTGCCACAACGCCCCCTTCGAAATAACAAAGGCCCTGATGCCCTAGGCAAACCCCCAGCAACGGAACGCCATGCTGCTGCAGTGCCAAGCGGCTGATCCCAAAGTCGCACTCAAACTCCGGACTCCCGGGCCCCGGCGAGATGATCAACGCCTCAAGGCTATCGGGAGCGATCGACTCCCACGCCGAATAGTCGTCATTCCGGATCACCTGGACGTCAGTACCAGCAACGCCCGCGACAAGTTGGAAGAGGTTGTAGGTAAACGAATCATAGTTATCGATAATGACGATGGACACAGCTAATCCTCCCCGGCACAGTCGCTGTAATCCTCCCCGGCACAGTCGCTGATTGCCTGTGGGAGACATCGTACTCGAACAGAACTGAACGGTACGCCGAATGAGCAAGCTGCCGCTTCTTAGCCTCGATCCACCGATGGGCTCAGCTTCGCCCCAGCCGCGGGCGCTGGTCGTGGTTGCTGGGGTGTGGGCGGGTAGTTTGCTGGTCTGCCCAGCTTTTCCTGTGTGCTGGGGCGGGGCTTGCGATGGTCGGCGTTGTCCGGTGGTGTGTGTCACCGGCGAAGCCATGGTTGTTGCGAGGGCCAGCGGCTGGGCAAATGCAAGACGGGACGGCGTTGGGGTCGGGCCAATCGCGCCGGGATATTGACACACATATAGCACATCGATGCATCTACAGAGGGTGCGATCGCGGTGATCGCAGCATGGCTTCGCCATGTGTCGTCGGCGTTCACGATGGCGACTTATGTGCACTCGCAGGAGGCCGCGCCAGTCGTCGCAGCCCGGAGTTTGCGTGGGCTGTGACGACCCAATAGCAGCTCTGTCGGACAGCGAAGTTTGTAGGAAGCTCGAGCCCGACCACCCGCACGTACAGCAGGGAGGAGAACGCCGCCGCGGTGCGGATGATGCGCACTTTGCGTGTCGAGTTGGGCGGGCAGCAGCAGTGCGGGCCTCCTGCTCGGCGAAACCTGCGCCGGGCGACGCACAGATGGTGCCGGTGGTCCCATGACTGGCAAACGGGTAGTCCCATGACCGTGGCGAACTCGCCCTGCCCCTGCACCATCCGCTGCCGGGCACCGCGGCCTTGAACGCCTCCAACTCCGACTCGTCGACTCGTCGTGGGCTGACCCTACGTGCTAGATGCTTCGAGAACCCCGCCGAGACGACCACACCACCTGCACCGCGATCGCCCCGACCTGGTCTCCACGGTGCGCTCGTAGGCCACCACCGCCTCCTACGAGCCCCCGGCTAGGCGCAAAACCTCGACCAGCCACCAGCAAAACCCAGCTCATCGCCCCCGGACAGAACGCGCCAAAACGTGACCTAAGTCGGGGTTATCTGTTGTGCTTGGAAAACCAGGCCAGCGCTCGGCAGGGTGGGCACTGCGAGCCGGACGCCGGTTCAGTCCTTGGCCAACCAGTACTTCCGGTACGACAGTGCTCCGCATTGCAGGTCGCGATGGGCCGGGGAGCCCCGCCCAATTGCGAATGCGGGGCCGAAGCGGCGCACGAACGGCGACGGATGCTGATCGACCAGGTTCCGTGACCAATGATGCGTATTTTTCTCTATCCCGCGCAGAACCTCCGCATTGATATTCTCGCAAGAACGTAGCGACATCGGCGCCTCGGCAATCGCCGACTCCCACTGGGCAATATGGTGGCGGCTGCGAAAATCGCAGTACAGGAAATGCCCTCCCGGGCGCAGCACGCGCGCCACTTCGGCGAGGAAACGGGGAAACCGAGGGTAGCAATGCGAGGCTTCGACATTGATCACCGCGTCGAAGGACTGGTCGGCGAAGGGCAGGTTCTCGGCGTCGCCCTGCACGAAATCCAGGCCGGGCAGATTGTGCCTTTCTCGGCAAAACGCAACGCCGGCTGGGTTGACGTCCAGCCCCGTATACGAGGCCGGGCGCAAGGTGCGCATGAGGTACGAAGCTCCGCCCCCGTGGCCGCAACTGACCTCGAGCACCTGTGCGCCGTTGAGATCAGCCTGCGTCGCCGTGCGGTGGTAGAGCTGGATGTAGAACAGGTTGGGCTCGTCGGACGCCACCAGCGGCAGAGCCATTGGCGGATCCTCCTCATAGCCGAAGTTGAGAAACAAGAGATTGTCCGCGGAGTGCCGGCGGGTTAAGGAGTCACTGACCCAAGCCCAATACCAGCGCTTCCACAAGAGTTTCTGTACGACCGGGGCGAATCCCACGCGGGAGACGAGGCTTGAGGCGATTTGCTTAACGGTTTCAGATCGAGAGCGCGTGAGGGCCATGCCGGGAAGTATGACAGGTAGCAGTTTGCCCTACGGGTCCTTGGCGATCTGTGTAGCCCCGGCCCGTGGAGGCTGTTTGGTGGTTTTGTCACAACGCAGCACCGCCGGATAAGTGCCGCGGTCGGCGGCGAGCCGATTGAGTTCGGTGATGAGATCCTCCCCGGTGATGCTGCGCTCAACGCGGCCGGCGAGGCATTCGCGCCGCTTCATCACTGAACACACACAGGCGGCGTCGTCAGGCGGACCGGCGCGTTTCCGCTGGTAGAGAGCGCGCCCGAAGGGATTCGAACCCCCAACCTTCTGATCCGTAGTCAGATGCTCTATCCGTTGAGCTACGGGCGCCCGGCCTTATTCGATGCCTTATTTTGTGGACCGGCGGAGGCGAGAGGATTTGAACCTCCGGTCCCCGTTAAGGGGGACAACTCATCAGCAGTGAGCCCCATTCGGCCACTCTGGCACGCCTCCTGAACGTTCCTGAGGGGTACCGGACCCGAGCGACTGGGCCCGACCTTCCCCGGTCGCTGCGCTCCTGCCCCAGGGAAAACCGGCGAGCGCACAGCGTACACAGCAACAACGACTGTAAGGCAAAGGCATCCGCGCGGCCTGCCTATGCTGGTCAAGTGACTCCCCGTCTACGCCCGGAGCTGGCCGATCTCCCGGCCTACATGCCGGGCAAGACGGTGCCGGGAGCAATCAAGATCTCCAGCAACGAGACCGTGCACGGGCCGTTGCCCAGCGTGCGGGCGGCCGTCGAGAAGGCCATCGACACAGCCAACCGCTATCCGGACAACGGCTACGTCGCTCTGAAAGAGCGTCTGGCTGAGCACGTGGATTTCCCGCCCGAGCAGATCTCCGTCGGCTGCGGGTCCGTGAACCTGTGTCAGCAGCTGATCCAGATCACGTCCACGGTCGGCGACGAGGTGGTGTTCGGCTGGCGCAGCTTCGAGATGTATCCGTTGCAGGTCAGGCTGGCCGGCGCCACCCCCGTCCAGGTGCCGCTGAAGGATCACACGTACGACCTCGACGCGATGCTGGCCGCGGTCACCGATCGCACCCGACTGATCTTCGTCTGCAACCCGAACAATCCCACCAGCACGGTCGTCGACCCGGACGCACTTGCCATCTTCGTCGACGCGGTGCCGTCGCAGATTTTGATCGCGCTCGACGAGGCCTACGTCGAATACATCCGTGATGGGATGCTGCCGGACAGCTTTGGGCTGGTCCGTTCGCATAGCAACGTCGTTGTGCTGCGCACGTTTTCGAAGGCCTACGGGCTGGCCGGGCTGCGGATCGGCTACGCGGTGGGCGACCCAGACGTCATCACCACCCTGGGCAAGGCCTATGTGCCGTTCAGCGCCACCAGCATTTCGCAGGCCGCCGCGATCGCGTCGCTGGACGCCGCCGACGAGCTGTTGGCCCGCACCGACGCCGTCGTCTCTGAATGCAACCGTGTGAGCGCCGCGTTGCGCGAGGCCGGCTACCCGCTTCCGCCGTCGCAGGCCAATTTCGTGTGGCTGCCGCTGCCCGGGCGCACCATCGACTTCGTCTCCGAGGCCGCCAACAACCGGCTGATCGTGCGCCCATACGGCCAGGACGGCGTGCGCGTCACGATCGGCGCGCCGCACGAGAACGACGCGTTTATCGCCTTCGCCCAACGCTGGATCGGAGCTGACCGATGACGGACGCCCAGAGCTGCCTAGCTCACCGGTTGCCGGCCGGTGAATGCGATCAGCCGGTCTAGCACACTGACATCGTCGGACACCGGAACCGGCTGGTCGAAGCCGATGTTGCCGCGGCCGCGCGGCGTGATGATCTGGCGTGCCAACCCGAGCACGTCGAAGCCAACACCACGAACGGCTTTGTGGACGTGCCCTTCTGATAGGCCGAAGGGCATCTGCTCGTGCGCACTACCGCCGTTATCGGGACGCGGCTTGGGTTCGGCCCGGTGAGTGAA
>JAVRPG010000469.1:0-4615 GCA_032162325.1 Mycobacterium sp.
CCGCGAATGCGCCGGGTTGGCCCAATGTAGCGTCGATGGTCACTGTGACATCATAGGCTGCCGTCTTGAGTCCTGGCAGTGTTGTCTTGACGTGTCCGGATTCGCCGGTGAATATGGAGTCGATGCCCGACGGGTTGAGACCGAGCACCGGAGCGTCGACCGCTAACACGTCCCGGGCATCTTGGACGCCGCTGGGCACCAATGAAACCACGGTCTGGGTCGCTGTGGAGTCGACGCTCGTGACTGGCCTCTGAATCACGCCGTCCGGCAGCGTCAACCGAACTGACAGCGTCTCATTCCATGCTGGTTGTACGCGGGCAATGTTGGAATCATCCAGAAAACCCAACTCCGCGCGTGAGGGTCGGTGGGTCAGTTCGACGTCGAAGACCCCGTCGTGCACCACCTTGTCGATAGAGGGGTTGTGGAACTGGTCGACGGTGAACGTGTAGTTGACGCCCACCGTGGCATCCTCATAACCGATCACCTCGGCATAGACGGCAAGCCAGTCCTGCACCAGCCCGTTGAGCACACCTTGTTGCGGTGCAGGTGTTCCCGCGGTGCTGCCGACCCGGGACAGCAGTGACTCGACGTCGAGTTCGGAGAACCCGAGTGTCGGTGCGTCGGCGATCAGGCTCTGCAACGCCTGATCGGGTTTGTCGAACCGCCGCTGCACGACGATGTTCCTCGGTGGCAGTGGAGAGCGTGAGGTGAAGTCGCCGCCGTCTGCGGTGATGACGAATGCAGGGATGCGCAGCGAACCGGTCGGTAGTTCGATCGTCGTAACGATCGCGTCCACCCCGGCGCCGCGTTGGTAGGAGCGGTCGTTGCGGCCTGGTTGGAAGCCGAGGTCTTCCCGTGTCGGCTTGTGCCGTAGGTCGATGGTGACGTTGTTGTCGTGCACGATCGATCCTGGTGCACTGTTGCCGGACCGAAGTGGCGTACCCACGGTGCAACCTCCAAGAAAAACAACGAGGACGGCGAGTCTGGCGATCCACCTCATGACCACGGCCAGTGGAAGCGAAGGCGGGCGTCGACACCGAGATGCCAGCCGGTGAGCAGCTCGTCGGCCAGCTTCGGCCAGCGGTGCGCCAGCCGCTGCTGGGAGATCCGATCCTCGACTGGCGAGGCGACAATCTGGGATGCCTGCTCCGGGTGTTCGTGCAGCAGTTTCTGGTAGGCGGGCAGCGTGTCGTGAGTGATGTAGTCCCAGCGCGCGTCCCGATCGGCGATGTCGAAGTCGGGTAACGGGGTCTTCAGATGCGCGCCAACGGTCTCGTCGACGAGCAGGCCTGGAATGGTCACGTCCCCGCCAACGTTCAGGGGGTGGTATTCGCCGGGCGTCTTGGTGCCGGGTATTGAGGCGGCTCCCACCACGCTCATGAGGTAGGTCATCACGGGGCCGACGGGGCCATCGTGCTGGTACATCTGGTCGTACTGCTTGGCGATGACCTGGTTCTGCTCGCGGTAGAGCAGGTCGGTGTTGCCGTGCTGGATCCGGTACGGGTCGCCGCTGGCGATGTCGTTCCACGCGTTCTGGGCACGGTTGTCGATTAAACCGGCTCGGCGCATCTCGTCGATAGCCGCGGTACCGCCGTTGAGGTATGCCTCGTGCTGGGATGCCATGTCGATGAAGATATGTTTCTGCATGGCCAGAAACTTGTTCTCAAACCAGCTCAGCTCGTCAGCGGTCAGCTGGGCGCCGACCGCTACGAGATTGCTCAGCTCCGGTGGTAGCGCGTTGCGTAGTCCGGGCGGCAGTGAGTTGATCACGTGGGCGAGCCCCTCGGTGAGTTTCTTCATGCTGTCCAGGTCCATGAAACCACCGGCGAAGGATGGGCCGATCATGTTGGCCATGCCGGCCCACTGGAGTTCCGGGTGGTCGAGGAACAGCTTCCCGTAAAGCTTATAGACGTTGGTGATGTTCTGCAGGTTGCCGCCGACCCCGGTGCTGGGATCCCAGGTTTTCAGGTCGATCCCGGCCTCGGTGGCTGCCTTGACCAGCCAATACTGCTGGAGTAGTGCCGCGTATTGTTGCGGGTCGGTGCCGGCGGCGCGGGCGGCGTCCAGCGCCTTCTGCAGCGTCGGCAGGTCGGTAGGCAAGCTCGGGTTGATGCCACCGCTCTGCTCGCCGTCGAGATTGCTCAGGGGCAGGCCGAGCCCGTTGGCGGCCCGGAGGACTGACCCGTCGGCTTTGAAGATATCGTCGACGACCTGTTGGGCCCTGTACTCGAGCTCGTCCAGCTTTGCCGCAGCCTGACGGAGGTGATTCGCATCCGTGCCCCAATCATTGCGCCACTTCCCGGCGAGGCCGCCGTTCCAGTGATTGGGGTCTGCGAGAAGGCCGCCGTGTTGCAGAACACTCCTGACCTGCTCTTTCAAGGGCCCGGTGATGGCAAGCATCTGCTTCGCGGCGTCTCGTGCCTGTTGGGTGGCCAGTACTCGTCCAGCAGGCATTGGTCCGTTCTCCTCACGTTGAGGAAATGAATCCAGAGGTTAAGCCTTAACGTCACTTCAGAGCGGGGCTGAGTAGAAAATGTGCGAACCACCCACGTGGTTGGTCGATGGTTCGCACATTTCCTAGGTCACCATTGTGACTACGCGTCGCCACCGGCGTGCAGGATATCCTGGACGGCCTTTTGAGCCTTTTTCTGGAGATCATCTAGCTTGCTTGCGGCATCCTGGAGCTGTTTCTTATCGTTGGTCCAATCGCCGCGCCACTGCTGGGCGAGTTTGCCATCCCATTGATTGGGATCCGCGAGCTTGTCTCCCTCTACAACAACCTTCCCGATCTGATCGTGCAAGTGCCCCGCATCGCCAACCATCTGCACGGCGGCGGTTTTTGCATCTTCGGTGGCTAGTACCCGTGCACTCGTCATTGTTTAGTTCTCTCCTCCGGTTGACGTAAGGTTCCAGCAAACCACCGTACCCATCCCTGCCCACGGGGCCAAGGCATTTTCCGAGGTCACCCGGTCGTGGCCGCCTGGATCAACTACGCGGCGCCGTCGTTGACCAACCACCCACGCGCAATGGTGACCGGCACGGGCGTTCGCCGAGGCAGCCGCACACCCAGCAGATCACCATCCATATCCACATCGGGCCGCAGCAGCACACCCGAACGCGACCGACGCACATGCTGGGTCCAATGACCGTAGGCGGAGCGCAGGGTGTCGGCCCGCCCGGCCACGATCAGGTGCACATCAGGCAGACGCTGCTTGAGCAGCTTGATGATTGCCTCGTCCGGATCATCCACCGTGTCCGCGTCGTCGATGAGAACGACTTGTCGGCCGCCGGCCTCGGTCACCGCCGCCAGCGCATCGGGCAACTGATCAGCGGCGGTGATCACTCGGGAGACCTCAAGCACGCGCAACGGCGATGGCCGAGTCGCCACCACCGTCACACCGACCTCCGGCCCGGCCGCGGCCAACAGCGAAGCGATCGCGCACAGCAAACCACTGCGACCAGACCGCTGCGGCCCAGCGATCAGCACATGCTCACCCGGATACACCCGCAGCAACGCCGGAGCCAGAGCACTTTCGGTGATCCCCACCGGAAGCTCCCACAGGTGCTCATCCAGCTTGACCTCGGAGCGAAGCACGACCGGGTCGACCCGGCTGGGCAGGGTGGACAGCGTCACCGGCCGCCGAGTCACCTCCGGTGAGGCTGCGGCCAGCACAGACACGGCCTCGGTCAGCGAGGGCGTCGGCAGACCGACCTGCATATGCTGGCCGGTCCGGGCGACAACGGCACGACCCGCCGGTAGCTCGCCGACCGATTGGTACTTCAACCCGAACAAGCTGTAATCGGACGGATCGGGCAGGTGGAAGACCCACTTCTGGGACACGATCGACGACAAAGCCGACTGCACCGCATTGACCCGAGCCGCTGTCATGATGGTGAGGATGCCCACGGGCGGCCCTTCGCCGATCAACCGAGCCAGGTAGTCCTGTACCCAGTTCACTGCTGGGTCCTCGTACTCGGCCCGAAAAGCCGAGTAGCCATCGAGCATCAGCACGATCCGCGAGTCGTTCCCGGGGCCGGCCTCGCGCCGCCGGTCGAGTTCGCCGCGTAACCAGCGGATCAGCCGCTGCTGCCGTTCGCCTTCGCTGGCGGCGATCACCGCGCCGACGTGTGGCAGGCCATCCAGCGAGGCGAGGCCTCCGGCCCCGAAGTCGAGCACGTACATGTGCAGGTCATCGGGAGAGGCATGAGCCGCTAGGGACAAGGCAAGGGAAGCCAGAGTCGTGGTTGTGCCACTGCCGACCAGTCCGTACAGCAGCAGATTGCCCTTGGCCATCTCCCAACCCACCGGGTACTGCGACTGCGCCTCAGGATCGTCGGCAAGCGCGACCAGCGCGGTACCCGGCCGAGCGGGCGAGCTGACGGTATCCAACGGGAGTGTGGTCGGCAGCGGTTCCGGCCACGGTCGACGCGGCTCGCGCGCGTTCATCGCCTCGAACGCGGTTCGTGCGGCGGTGACCACCCGCACCAGATCGCTGGTCTCGTCGAGGTCCAAGACGTGTGTCGGTGGCTGTGCTGGCCGTGCCGTGCGGCCGAAGGTGAACGCGGCCACATCCACCCGGCTACCGTCCTTGCCGCCACTGACCCCGGTGACCAG
>JAVRPG010000470.1:0-8038 GCA_032162325.1 Mycobacterium sp.
GTGACCGCCACGATCGGCGGGACCAACCACTTCGGGCCGAGCCTCATGCGCGTGATCGGGCCGCCGGCGTCGCGTATCACTTCCTGCCCGGTGTCGAGAGTCCGCACCAACTTCACCAACTGCCGAAGCGGCAGCGGGTTCTTCGGCGCCAACGGCAGCGCGCTGACGTCAAGTGTCTCGGTGATCATCGGATTCACGTCGCGGTCCAGCTGAGGGTTTCGCCTTCGCCCTTCATCATGACGGTGCCGGGCATCACCCGCAGCCGGTACGGGCTGAGCCGCAGCGCGGCGAACTGATCGCATGTGGGGCCGTCGGCCCACATCGGAATGATGGACGGGTCATAGCCGACCGGCTCGGGACCGTTAACGAACTTGTTCCAGACTTCCGCCCGGGTCTCGTCGTCGTGGTACCACTCCACCAGGCACTCAGCGGTGCAGGTGTCGTGGGTAGTGGTCCAGTAGCTGACCGCCATCTCCGGGTGAACGGCGAGGTGCGCCTTCTTTACCGGGCTGGGCACCGTGGCGATCCAGCCGAACAGGTCGGTGCCGTCCCACTCCCAGATCGGATGCAGGATGCGGGTGCGCGGCCAACAGTTTTCGTCGACAGTGGCGACGGAGGCCCACACGATCGAGTGGGCCATCTCGATGAACGCAGGCGCGATCTGCTCAAGCGGTGTCACGCCTTTCAACCCTAGGCACAAAGAGCAGCGCCCGGGGCCGAAGCGTTACTCCTCCTGCTTGTTGCGGAATTCCTCGGTCTTTCGGTATTCGACCTTGCCTTCCTCGGCGCTGGTTTCGATGTTGCCCTTGTCCTTCTCGTCGACCCAGTCGGTGACGGCGGTGCCTGAGATCGTCCCGCCGGTGCCAGGCAGTGAGGTGGTCGGCTTGTCCTCGTCGTACGCCTCGAATATTTTCTTGGCCTGAGCTTTGTGCTCGTCGGTGACTTCGGGCTTCTCGGTGCGTTGCTGTTGTTCGGTACCCATGCGCCACGGATGCCCGATCGGGCGGTTTACGAAACGCAGCGCAGCTAACCAGCCGGCACCGCCCGCAGCGCGACAGGGAGGCTGGGCAGGAAGTGTTGCGTCGCGAACGCGCGGATGTCGTCGGCGGTCTCGAGCGGTTGCGCGCTGGGCAGCAGAAGCACCATCGCGGCGTAGCGAAGGATGGTGTCGGCCAATTCGTTGACGGCCTGCTCTCCGATCCTCTCGGCGAAGCCGGTCGGGAAGATCACCCGCAGGGCCTCGGCCATCCGCTCGATCGCGGCACCGTGATGCCGGCGGCCCAGTTCGAGCACCAACGCCGGGTCGTCGGTGATCATCCGGTCCAGCACCCGATGCCTGCGGAACTTCAAGATGGACAGGGTGAACGCCTCGACGTAGTAATTCGATTGCGGCCCAGCTTGTTTCAGTTCGGCGGCGATGTCGGCGAACAGGGTCACATTCTCGCGCTCGATGACGGCTGCAACAAGTTCGTCCTTGTTCGAGAAGCGCCGGTAGATGGTGGTGCGGCTGACGCGTGCGCGGCGCGCGACGTCGTCGAGGGCGACGCGGCGAAAGCCGTGCCGTTCGAACTCGACGACGGCGGCTTCGAGGATGGCTTCGAGAGTGGGATCAGCCCCTGGCATAGCCCTCTAGCGCATACCCCTTGTACCGCAGTGCCATTGGCAGATGATCCCACACCCAGTTCACCGGGCGGGTCCGCCATAACGCGGCGAAGCGTTGGTAGCGCCGTTCCTGTTTGTCGCTCCACGGCAGACCCAGCAGCGTTCGCGTCCGTGGCGGCATTCCGCCGGTGGTCAGGAAGGCGGCAACCGGGTTGAAGACCGGCGCGATCACTCGCCACAGCGCGAGTGACACACCCTTGGGGCGCGGAAAGCCTTTGGTGACATAGCCGACGCCGTACTTGGCGGTCGGGTGAGCGACGACGATCTCGTCGATCATGCGTTCCCAGTACCGTTCGAATTCGGCGTAGTTCGCGGGCATGGGCCGGTCGCTGACGCCGTAACGGCGGTACCAGGTCTTGGACTCCAGGTAGATCTGTTCCTTCTCCTCGCGGCTCAGCCGCTTGACGAAGGTGTCGGCGAAGTAGAGCACCTGCTCGACGAACGTCGCGTGTGCCCAGAAGTAGGTGTCGGGGTCCAGGGCGTGGTAGCGCTGGCCGTCGGGCATCGTGCCCTTGATTTGGGTGTGAAAGTCGCGGACCTGTGTGCCCGGGTTGTCGCCATCGGCGCCGTAGACCGTGTTGAAGATCGGCGGCAGCGACCGCTTGACCCGGGCGGCGGTGTCGTCGAAGAACACCGAGTGGTCGAGCACGCCCTGGCCGAGCTCGGCCAGCATGTTCTGCAGCACCGCGGGCCGCGGGCCGATGAGGAACATCCGGTGGTCGCCGAAATAGCGCCAGACCAGCGACTCCGGGCCGAGGGGGAGGGCGTCGTCAAGCGGTTGGGGTTGGTCCGCAAGCTCCGTCATGGGGAACAGTGTTACAGAGATTGAACTTTGTACCAACGGCTTGGCGGTGTGACACCGGTCGCACCCGGTTTGAGCTGCAGGCATATCCTCGACAGCCTCTACTGCCGAAATCCGAGGAGCGCCGGTGAGTGGCACCAGTAAGCGCCTGAGCCCGCAGGATCTGCTCTTCTTGTACGGCGAAACTCCCAGCTCGATGATGCACGTCGCGGCGCTGATGCCGTTCACTCCGCCGGCCGACGCGCCCGCCAGTTATCTACGCCAGATGTTCGAGGGCACCCGCCACCTGGAGGTCGTCGCCCCGTGGAACCTCAAGCTGTCCCATCCGCGGATGCTGTACCGACCTGACCAATCGTGGGTGGTCGACGACAAGCTCGACATCGACTACCACGTGCGCCGCTCGGCGCTGGCCAGCCCCGGTGACGAACGCGAACTGGGCATCCTGATCTCACGGCTGCACAGCCACCCCATCGACTTCACCCGGCCGCCGTGGGAATTGCACTTCATCGAGGGGCTCGAGGGCGGACGGTTCGCGATCTACATGAAGATCCATCACTCGCTGGTGGACGGCTACACCGGCACGAAGATCATCGAGCGCAGCATGTCGACCGACCCGACGCGCAGGAACCAGCCGTTGTTCTTCAACGTTGCGGCGCCGACAAAGCCACGCAACGGCGAGCCGGCGCCGTCGCGGAATCCGCTCATGAGCCTGCTCGGCGGCGCCGTCAACGGCACCAGGTCGGCGCTCAATGTCGGAAAAGCGTTGTTCAACACCCAGATCCGCAGTGACGACGAATATGGACATATCGCCAACTCGTTGCAGGCCCCGCATTCGATCCTGAACGGCCACATCAGCCGCAATCGCCGCTTCGCCACCCAGGTCTATCCTCTCGAACGCCTCAAAACGATTGGCACCAAGCACGGCGCCACCGTCAACGACGTCGCCCTGGCCATCATCGGCGGAGGACTCCGCGCGTTTCTCGACGAATTCGGCGAGCTGCCCGAAAAGCCGTTGGTCGCATTCCTTCCCGTCAACGTCCGCCCCAAGGACGACGTCGGCGGCGGCAACGCCGTGGGAACGATATTGGTCACCATGGGCACCGACATCGCCGATCCGGTCGAGCGGCTTAACGCGATCACCGTCTCGACCAAGGCGTCGAAAGCGCAGCTGAGGACCATGTCGCCGACCGAGGTGCTTGCGTACAGCGCGGCACTGTTGGCGCCGTCGGCGTTGCAGCTCACCAGCGCGATGGCCGGGGTCACCGCGCCGTTGCCGTTCACCTTCAACCTGTGCGTCAGCAATCTCCCCGGGCCGCGAGAGACGTTGTACCTCAACGGAAGCCGCCTGGAAGCTACCTACCCGGTGTCGATCCCGATTCACGGCATGGCGCTCAACATCACGCTGCACGGTTACGCCGACATGCTGAACTTCGGATTCATCGGGTGCCGCGACGCCCTGCCACATCTGCAGCGACTCGCGGTGTACACCGGCGATGCGCTCGACGAGCTCGAGAAGCTGGCCTGAGCGCCAGGGTCAGCCGCGACGTGACCGCGCGATCCCGACCACCGCCAGCACCCCGGCGACCGTCGCGAGAAACAGCGACAACACCAGCAGCGGCGGGCTGTAAACCACCGACGTCGTCATGGGTTCACCGTCGAGCACCGGCGCCACCACCACCGTCGAGCTGGCGGCCAACCAGCTCAGCACGCAGCCGGCCGCCGCGACGACGGCCAGCATCAGTTCCACCCGCGCCCTCATGACGCAGTTTCCGGGGGGATGCGCTCTTCCACCAAGTGCGTCAGCGCGGCCCGAAGTTCCTGATGCTTGCGCGCCCACGCCTGGGCGGCGCGATCGTTGGTCAGCTTGAGGCCGATGCCGGTGCGCCCGCGGGGTACACCGGTCAGCTCCCCGAGCGCGCGAGCCGACTGCCACTTCGGCTCGTCCGGCCCCTTCGGCTCGGGGTAGACCCGCGCGATGGCGTCGGTGCGGAGGCGTTCGGTGCCCTGACGCAGATGATCGGGCGTCAGCTCCACCGACGTGTGGATGCGCGCGGCCTTGACCTGAATCGCGAGGAAACCGGTCACCAGCACGAAGAAAATGCCCGGGACCAGCAGCTGGATGCCGTAGCCCGCGGACAGCTGAATCAACGCCATCGCGACCCCCGCAGCGGGGCCGGCCAGCAGCCATATCCAGCTGGCGCCCTGCTCGTAGAACAGCACCGTGGGCGGCGGGCCGCTTTCGGTCACTGCGGCTCCTGGTCGGCCCACGACGCCGCCGCGGGCCGGGTGATAAGGATCGTTCCGGCGATCAGCGGGAAGACCGCGACCAACGTCAGGGTGGCTACAGCACCGCCGAGCAGCGTGGCGGACGCCCCCAAAAGCGACGCCAAAACGACGATGGTCAGCGAAAGCGCGATGGCGGCTCGGCGGAAGCGGACATCGCCACGGCGAGTGCGGCCCGCCAGATACGCCATGCCGGCACCGGCCAGGGCGGTGACTACGCCGGCGCCACGGTAAGCGACGGGAATGCTAACCGATGCGGCCATCAGCCCGCCCACGATCAACATGACGGCCGCGACCACCCAGCACCAGAATGCGGCAGTGACGACACGCGGTCGCGGCTGTGGGGCTGTCATGGTTCGAGCCAGCCTACTGTGCTGGATTCCCGGGTCGCTCCGCTCCAGCCCTCCGGATGTCACCGAGTGAAGAAGGCGTGGGCGTCCTTGCGATGCAACAGGAACACACCGCCCACGATCAGCACCGACCCGAAGATCGAGGCGACTGCGTAGATGACCGCCGCCGCGGGGGGCCGGTTCGCGGTGAACAGGCTGGTCGCCGTGTACACCACCGACGCGATTGCGCCGCCCGTCAGCAGCGTGCGTGCCCACCGGTAGCCCTGCCGCATCAGAATCAGGAACGTCACCACGACCGCCGACATCACGACCACGAACACAGCGGAGATCGCGTACACGATGATCTGCGGATGATTCAGCTCGGTCACCACGAGGTCGACGACGTATCCGACCACCATCAGCGGCAGCGCCGCCATCCACAGCCAGAATCCGGTGTCGACGTCCACTGGCCTGCCCGGCTCGGTCGTCGGCTGCGGCTCCGTCACGCCAGCCAGCGTCCTACCGCGGCCGCCCAGTACGTCAGCACGATGTCAGCACCGGCGCGCCGGATGCTGGTCAACGTCTCCAGCGCGACAGTCTGCAGATCGATCCAGCCGTTGGCGGCGGCGGCGCTGATCATCGCGTACTCGCCCGAGACCTGATACGCCGCCACCGGCACCGGCGAGATGTCGGCGGCGGCACGCACCAGATCGAGGTAGGCCATCGCCGGTTTGACCATCACGATGTCGGCGCCCTCGTCGATGTCCAGCTCGATCTCGTGCACCGCCTCGCGGGCGTTGCCCGGGTCCTGCTGATACGTGCGCCGGTCGCCCTGCAAGCTGGAGGCCACCGCCTCGCGGAATGGGCCGTAAAACCCCGATGCGAACTTGGCGGCGTAGGCCATGATCACCGTGTCGGTATGACCGGCGGCGTCAAGGCCGTCGCGGATCGCCGCGACCTGGCCGTCCATCATCCCGCTCGGGCCCAGCACATCGGCGCCCGATTCTGCTTGCGCCACAGCCAATTCCACATAGCGGGCGTTGGTGGCGTCGTTGTCGACTCTGCCCGACGCGTCCAATACCCCGCAGTGGCCGTGATCGGTGAACTCGTCGAGGCAGGTGTCGGCCATCAGCACGGTGTCGTCGCCGAGGTCCTTGGCGAGATCGCGCAGCGCGACGTTGAGGATGCCGTCGTCGGCAACGCCCGCCGAACCGGTGGCGTCCTTGTCCTCATCGCGCGGGACGCCGAACAGCATCAGCCCGCCGACTCCGGCGGTCACCGCGTCGGCGGCCGCACGGCGCAACGAATCACGGGTGTGCTGCACCACCCCGGGCATGGACGCGATGTCGCGCGGCTCGTCGATGCCGTCGACGACGAACATCGGCAGCACCAAATGCCTTGGCTCGACCGAGGTCTGCGCCACGAGCCGGCGCAGCGCCGGCGTCGACCGGAGCCTACGTGGACGGTGGCTAGGAAATGACATGCAACGCCATCCGTCTTTGCCTACCGCCGACGGCTCTTCTTGCGCGGCGGCGGCAGCGCACCCTCGGCACGCAGCCGGGCGGCGTGCTCGGCCAGCGCCTCGACCAGCGGGCCCACCGCGGCGACTTCCGGTTGCACATCGACGCGCAGACCGAATTCCGCAGCGGTCTCAGCCGTTTTCGGGCCGATGCACGCGACGATCGTCCTGGCATGCGGCTTGCCCGCGATGCCGACCAGGTTGCGCACCGTCGAGCTCGAGGTGAAGCACACCGCGTCGAAGCCACCGGTCTTGATCATCTCGCGCGTGTGCGCGGGCGGCGGCGCCGCACGCACCGTGCGATAGGCGGTGACATCCTCGATCTCCCAGCCGCGTTCGCGCAGACCCTCGGCCAGTGTCTCGGTTGCGATGTCGGCCCGCGGCAGCAGCACCCGGTTCACCGGGTCGAAAACGTCGTCGTAGGGCGGGAACTCATCAAGTAAGCCGAGCGACGATTGTTCCCCCGACGGCACCAGCTCGGGGTTGATCCCGAAGGCCCGCACCCGGTCGGCCGTGGCCTGCCCGACACAGGCGATCTTCACACCCGAGAACGCGCGGGCGTCCAGACCGAACTCGTTGAACTTCTCCCACACCGCGCGAACCGCGTTGGTGGAGGTGAACACCACCCACTGGAACCGGCCGTCGACCAGACCCTTGACCGCACGCTCCATCTGCGCGGGGCTGCGCGGCGGCTCGACGGCGATCGTCGGCACCTCGATCGGCAATGCGCCGTGGCTGACCAGCTTTTCGCTCATCTCGCCGGCCTGATCCTTGGTGCGCGGCACCAGCACAGTCCAGCCGTACAGAGCGCGGCTCTCCCACCAGTTCAGCTTTCCGCGGTTGGCCACGGTCTTGCCGATGGTGACCACCAGCGGCCCGGCCAATGGACCGGCCGGCTCGCCGCCGGCGATCGTGCTCTTGTCGAGCAGACCGGCCAGCGTGGTCTCCACCGAACGCTGTTCGCACGTCGTGCCGTTCGCTGTCACGACGGTTGGCGTGGCGTCGGCCAGCCCGTACTCGATCAGCGTGCGCGCCGCGTCGGGCAGATGAGAAGCGGTGGCATGCAGGATCAATGGGCCGGGTGCGGCGGCCAGCGCCGCCCAGTCCACGTCGCCGCGTACATCGGCCACCGTGTGCGCGGATCCCAATGGCAGCCCCGCATACGTGGGCACGGCCGTGGTGTCGGGCAGGCCCGGCACGATCTCGAAGTTGAGGTGCGTCTTCGCCAGTGCGGTCACCTCGGTGATCACGGCATCCACCGACAGCGGATCGCCCGCCACCAGCCGGACCACGTCGACGCCGGTGCGCGCCTCGGCGGCCAGCGTCTTGGCGACCTCCGCCGGATCGCCAAGCGCGGGGCGGACATCGGGCCCGCCGGGGAGGATCGACGGAGCCGCCTTGGCGGCGACATCGTCACCATCGGTCACGCCGTCCGCGGGCTTG
>JAVRPG010000471.1:0-2812 GCA_032162325.1 Mycobacterium sp.
GCCCCGGGATGCGGACGTCTACTTCGGCACGGTGCTGCGGGTAGCGCCGTCGGGCACGCGACTAGCGCGTGCGCAGGCGGTGAAGACGTATTTCGAGTTCGTATCTATTGACCGGACTACGGGGCGACACGCCGATGCGGTGGAGACGTCGCCTGGTTTGTGACCGGTAGGACCTACGCAGCTCGTTGAGGAGGCTGCGTGCAGGTTCAGGATGGCGTGGAGCGGGATCTCGGTTCGTTACGGCTGCCGGGGTGGGGTCGTGTCGTTCCCGCCGCCGGTGTCGTGGTGTGGCAGGTCGTTGATCCGGGTGGACGGCCGGTGGAACCGATCCAGCGGTTTCTGCGGGACTTCGTGGCTCGAGGTAACCGGCCCGGGAGTGTCCGCAGTTATGCCTACGCGCTTTTGCGCTGGTGGCGATGGCTGCTGATCGTCGACGTGGAGTGGGACAAGGCCACATCGAGGGAGGTCCGGGACCTGGTGCTGTGGCTGGGGCAGGCCAGCAAGCCGCGCAATTCGTCACGGACGACGTCGATCATCACGGCGGGCACGACCAATCCGATGACTCGGAAGCGCTATCTCGGTGATCAGTACGAGCCCCGGACCGTCCGGCACAGCAATGCTGTGCTGCGAAGTTTTTATGAGTTCTGGATCGAGCTCGGTGGTGGACCGCTGGTCAACCCGGTGGCGCTGGACCGGCGAGGCCGGCGTCCGAACGCGCACCACAACCCCCTGGAGCCATTCCGACCCGAAGGACGCATCCGCTACAACCCGAAGATCCCCAAGCGCATGCCGCGGGAGATGCCCGATGCGCGGTGGAACAAGTTGTTCGCCGCGCTGCGGTCGAACCGAGACCGGGCAATCCTCGCGGTGGCGATCGGCAACGGCGCCCGCGCCGCCGAACTGCTCGGCGTACGAGGCGTCGACCTGGACTGGGGCGAGCAACTCGTGCGGGTCTTCCGCAAGGGCAACGACGCCGAGCAGTGGCTGCCGGCCAGCCCCGAAGCGTTTGTATGGATCCGTCTCTACCTCGCCGAGCTCGGCGCGCTGGAGCCGAACGAACCACTGTGGTGGACGCTGCGCCGACGCGATCATGGCGATGGGCTGCGGCGCCAACCGATGAGCTACGAGGCACTGCGCGCGGTATTTCGGCGGGTCAACGCGCTACTGGACACGAACTATTCGATGCACGATTTACGTCACACTGCAGCGATCAGGATGAGCCGCGATGAGTCGCTGTCCATGCGCGACGTGCAAACGATCCTCGGCCACACCCACCTGAGCACAACCGCGGACGTATACTTGGTCGAAGACGAGGCGCAGGTGATTAGCCGGGTCCAGCGGCACCTGGTCGAATACGAGCAGCGTGCCCAGCAACCCGCGCCCGCTGTCGCGGTCGGCTACGACGACAGCGATCTTTCGGTGTTGTTCGGAGGACAGCACCGGTGACGGCCACCGCCTTCGACTCAGACACGCGCCGGATCAAGCGCAACCTGGCGGCCCACGAGCATCTGCTTGATCGGCGTTTCGTTGGGCCGGTGGACGAGCTACCGGCCGAGGCCATTCTCGCCCTGCTGCCCCAGCTACCGACCTGGCCGATCGCGCCCACGGATGGCAACGGCAGGATCAGGGGTGCCGACGCCATTCTGAGGTGGCTGTTCACCATGCACGGGGAGGGCTGGCAGGCGCGGTGGGTCGCCGCCGGCGCCGATACCGATTTGACCTGGATTGACACGTTGACCCCCGGCGACGGCCGTTCGACGGGGACCCGGCGCCAAGAGCACATGAGCGGGCTGGCCTGCCTGCTGCTGTGTCGAGTTGTGTTACCCAGCTATGACTTCCTGAGCCGCTACCAATCGACCCGCCTCTTCGACTGGGTACGACAGGTCATGCGGCCAGACATATTCGCCGTCATCGAGCAAGCCGCGATCGCGCGTGGTCTCGACGACCGCGACCGAGGCCACGCCTTGCGGGTGATCAGCAAGATCGTGCTGCACACCGGCAAGGACGTCGACCAGCTGGTTGGCGACGACGTGCTGGAGGTGTTCGCGTGGAGCATGCACGGCCGTTCCCGCCGCAGGGAGGTCCCCGGCCTACCCACGGCGTGGGAGCTGCTCAGCGTGGTTGGGGTAACCCCGCCGGCCACCACGCTGCGCGCCGCATTGCGCCGCGGGCAACGAACGACCGCCGAACTGATCGACGACTACGATCTCCGCTGCCGACCCATCCGGGACCTCCTCGTCCGCTACCTCGACGAACGCCGCCCGGCGTTGGACTACAACTCCCTGAGCAACCTGGCCGGTGTCCTGGCCGGCAGCTTCTGGGCTGACATCGAGAAACACCACCCCGGCATCGATACTCTGCATCTGACGGATGAAGTCGCCCAGGCATGGAAGGAACGCGTGCGCGTCGTCACCACGGCTGACGGCGCAACGAGGCTTCGCCAGGACATCTACCGCATTCTGATGCGAGTGCGGGCGTTCTACCTAGACATCCAACAATGGGCGTTGGAAGACCCAAGCTGGGTGCCCTGGGCTGTGCCCAGCGCGGTGCGCAAGAACGACACCCAAGGATACGAAAAAGTAAAGAAGAAACGCCAAGCCGCTATGCACCAACGGACCCGCGATCGGCTACCTCGTCTGCCCGTGCTGGCCGACACCGCGGAACGCTGCCGGGTAGAGGCCGCCGCGCTCTTGGACGCGGCGAGCGAGTGCACTCCAGGCGAGGTTTTCGATTACGCCGATAACCGCTACCGTCGCATCGTTTGGAAGAGCGCCACCAAAACCCCTCGCAGCCGAGGTAATCTCTCCGTTGG
>JAVRPG010000472.1:0-7633 GCA_032162325.1 Mycobacterium sp.
TCGTAGTCGGGTGTCGCGTCGGTGACGCCGGTGACGCCGTACTCGCACAGCCTGAGGCTGACCTCGGCCAGTCCGCTCTCGTTGCGCTGCAACGTGTCTGACCAACTGCGGTCGGCGCTGCGCAGCCTCCCGTCGGGATGATCGGTCAGCCCGACCCTGGCCAGCCCCGCCGAGTTCAGCGTCCACAGCACGCCACTGCGATGCTGCACGCGGACCGGAACCGGCGGCGACACCTCGTCGAGCACATCGCGGTCCAGCGGACCCGCGACCGCCTCGTGGTAGCCGACCGCCCTGATCCAGCCGTCACCGCCGACACCGGCGTCGGCCAGCGCGCGGGCAAGGTCGTCGCGCCCCCGCACCTCCGCGGGCCCGACTCGGGCCGAGGTCAGCGCGGCGGCGGCCGAGTGCAGGTGGACATGATGGTCGTGCAGGCCAGGGATGACCGCTTGGCCCGCGGCGTCGAGCACCTGCTCGCCCTTGTACGGAGCCAGATCGCCGACCTCGACGATTCGCTCGTCAACGCGGATGTCTGTCTTGGTGCCGTCGAGCAATGCTGCCCGCTGAATCAGCATGACGCCAACCGTCTTTCGGCAAGCAGCCGCTTGACCGCGGCGTTGTCCGCACCGAGCTCCGACGCCGGCTCGGACGGCGCTGGTGTTGCGGTGCAACGCGTTTCGGATGCGCGGTCACCCGCAGCGTAGGTCGCGGCGACCGCGGCCATCGACAGTTCGACCAGCTCGCCTCCGCCGCGGCTCAACGACTCCACGACCGAAAGCGCGGCGTCCAGGCCGGTCAACGGGTCGGCGATCGCGTCGCCGCAGAACACCGGCTCGCGGTCGGTGCCGCCGACCAGGCCGCCTGACACCGCGGCGTCGTCGCCGAACGCCACCCAGTCGGCCTGTCCGCCCTCGGCGCCGTGACCGGTGATCCGTAGCCAGACCCGGCCGTCGCGCAGCGCGATGTCGGCGGGGCCGAGGCCCCGGCGTGCGAGTGCCGCCGGCCGCGACGACTCGAGGACGACGTCGGCACCCTCCAGCAGCCGTCTTAGGCCGGATGGTTCGTCGAAATCGACCGCGTACGAGAGCTTTCCGCTGTTCATCCAGTCGAAGAACGCCGACGGCCCGGCGCGGGTGCCGTCGGGCCGCCCGGGCGTTTCGACCTTGACGACGGTGGCGCCCGCCCGCGCGAGCAGTTGTCCGCACAGGGGGCCTGCCCACATCGAGGACAGGTCGGCTACCAGAAGCCCGGACGGCTCACGCGGCGCGGCCGCGGCGCCCAGCGTCGTGATCCGCAGTGGCGCGGCGCGCGTTTCGCCGAGGGCGGCGACGGGAAGACCGAGCAGGCGCGCCCGCGCGGTGACATCGGCGGATGAGTTGCCTGCCACCCAGCGCTGCACGGCCGGCCACGGGTCGTCGCCGACCGCGGAGCACTCGAGCAGCGCGGGAACGGCATCGAGGTCGTCTTGTCGCGACAACGTGAGCGCGCACCAACCGTCGCCGCTGCGCATCAGCCGAGTGGCTCCACCCGCCGAGATCCGGCCCTGCGGCGAAAGTCCGAGCAGCCCGGCCCGACCGGTGAGGAGTTCAGCGGCGTCAACCGTGACGCCGGTCCGCTGGCCGAACGCGTCGGCCACGCGCCGCGCTTCAGCCAGCACGGCGACGGGGATGACCAACGACGTCACCCGCTCATTGTGCTCAGAACTGCAGCGTGGTGAACCGATAGTCCAGTACTTGCCGATCGGGGTCGCCTGTGCTTGTCCCCCCAGTCGCTCCGCTCCTACCCCCTGGGACGGCGTACACCAGCGACCGCAGCTTCAGCACTCCCCCGCGACCGTCCGGCAGCGGCACCGCGCCGTCGACGTGCAGCTCGCTGTACAGCGTGTCGCCCTCGTGCACCGGGCCGGTGTGATCGCAGGACTCCCAGCCCAGCACCGTGACGAGATTCGGCAGCAGCCGCGTCGCCTGCGCCAGAGCCAACCCGATGGTGTGCCCGCCATAGACAAGGCGTTGGCCGCCGACGCGCCAATCATGATGTGTCGCCGCGATGTTCAGCGTCAGCCGCGCGAGCTCAGGGGCGTTGCTGACGACGTCGGCGGTGCTGTGCAGCACCGCACCGGCCAGTCCGGAATCGAAGTGGGCGCCCGGCACTTTTTCGCGGTATGCGTCGGCGTCCCAGTCGGCGGTGGGGTCGGCCGGCGGTGCGAGGTCGGCGCCGATGTTGGACAGGTCGTCAGCGTGACCGGTCTCGCGTTCAGAGCTCAGCGCAAGCATCGCGCAGCGGTAGAAGTCCAGCACCAGCCTGCCGATTTGGTCAACGGTGGTCATCCGCAGCGCCGCCAGGCCGGTCGGCGCGCGGCCGGGCTTGGCCGAGTTCTGCTTCAGCCCGACGACCTCGGTCCTGGTGAACAGGCTGTCGCCTATGACGGGGAACCGGTGGAATGTCAGCCCGCGGTAGAAGAGGTTGGCCTTCACGCGCTGCGTGGCCAGCGTCGATTGCCCGATCGCCACATCGCAGACCAGTGCGGGATGAGCCAGCGCCGTGGTCGCCCCGGTCACGGCGTATGCCAGCTGGGTGTCCAACGCGAGCCGGAGGCGATCGCCGATGATCGACTGGTGCGCGGACGCGGCGCCTGCGGTCAGCGTCATCGAGGGCGCGGAGTCGAAGACCTGACCCACCTGCAGGTCATCGA
The DNA here is from genome assembly GCA_032162325.1 of Mycobacterium sp. Classification (GTDB taxonomy): domain Bacteria; phylum Actinomycetota; class Actinomycetes; order Mycobacteriales; family Mycobacteriaceae; genus Mycobacterium. Next base: position 2,690 of record JAVRPG010000472.1, read on the forward strand.
AATAGGGGCCGCCCACAGCCGCAGATGTTGCCATTTGGTCGCACAAAGTGTCAATATGGCCGTACATATGACTGAAGAAGAAACCCTGCTGGTCGAGACCGTGCGGGCATTCATCGACCGGGATGTGAAGCCAACCGTCCGCGACGTCGAGCACGCCAACGAATACCCGGAGGCGTGGATCGAGCAGATGAAGCGCATCGGGATCTACGGTCTGGCGATCCCCGAGGAATTCGGCGGCTCGCCGGTGTCGACGCGGTGCTATGTGCTGGTGACCCAGGAGCTGTCGCGCGGCTGGATGAGCCTGGCGGGCGCGATGGGCGGGCACACCGTCGTCGCGAAGCTGCTGGCGCTGTTCGGCACCGAGGAGCAGAAGCGCACGTACCTACCTTTGATGGCGACCGGCGAACTGCGGGCCACCATGGCGCTGACCGAGCCGGGCGGCGGCTCGGATCTGCAGAACATGAAGACGACCGCTCTGGCGGACGGTACCGAGCTGGTGATCAATGGGTCCAAGACTTGGATCAGCAACGCCCGCCGCTCGGGATTGATCGCGCTGCTGTGTAAGACGGACCCTGCTGCCAAGCCGGCACACAAGGGCATCTCGGTGGTGCTCGTCGAGCAAGGAGAGGCCGCCCCGGGCCTCGACATCAGCCCCAGCCCCGGCCTGACGGTGTCGCGCGACCTGCCCAAGCTGGGCTACAAGGGCGTCGAGACCTGCGAACTGACGTTCGACGACTGCCGGGTGCCTGCGTCTGCGATCCTCGGCGGCGAGCCCGGCAAGGGCTTCGCGCAGATGATGAAAGGCCTTGAGACTGGGCGCATTCAGGTGGCCTCCCGCGCGCTGGGGGTCGCGACGGCCGCGCTGGAGGATGCGCTGCGCTATGCCCAGGAGCGGGAGAGCTTCGGCCAGCCGATCTGGAAACACCAGGCGGTGGGCCACTATCTGGCCGACATGGCCACCAAGCTCACCGCAGCGCGCCAGCTCACGCTGTATGCAGCGGACCGCTACGACGCCGGTGAGCGGGCCGACATGGAGGCCGGGATGGCCAAGCTGTTCGCCTCCGAGGTCGCGATGGAGATCGCTTTGAATGCGGTGCGCATCCACGGCGGCTACGGGTATTCCACCGAGTTCGACGTTGAACGCTACTTCCGGGACGCACCGCTGATGATCGTCGGCGAAGGCACCAACGAAATCCAGCGCAACGTGATCGCCGGGCAGCTCGTCGCCCGCGGCGGGATCTAAGAGTTTGACCGTTATGAGTCATGCAATCGCTCTAACAGCTTGTGGCGTGTTCTCGGCCGGTCCCGTGACGTCCGGGCGTGAGCTCGGTCTGTTCGGGGGTAGGCCGAATGGCGAGTGCGTCGCTCAGCAGAGGCCACCAGATGGTGGCTGCCGGCCCTGGCCAGAACAGCAGATTGATCCCGCTGGTGGCTGGTACCGGTTGACTGAGCCCTCCCCTCTTGCTGGGAGGCCAACCCCGCCCCGCAGGGCGTGGGCAAGTTCATACAATGACCCCCGTCGCGGCCCGACGCCGGGAGCAGCTGCCCGGCGGCGGAATGGTTGGTGGCCACGACGGTCATGCTCAGATACAACCACCGACCACCGACATCAACCTCCGGTCACCAAACGTGCTGGAGACCTGTGGGCTGAGCAGACAGTTCGCGACACTGCTCGCCCGTGCACGGCGGCGGCTCCGGCCAACCGCCAGCGCCTCAGCGGGCGCCAACCGTTACAGGTCAACTCCTAGTGCGGACCGAACCGGCGTATCAGACGCTGCGCGACCGGCTGCGCGGCGAGATCGCCGCGGGGCACTACCGCGACGGCACGCGGCTGCCCACAGAGTCCGAACTCGTTGCGCGGCATGGTTTGTCGCGGCAGACCGTGCGGCGGGCGTTTCAGGATCTGGTCGCAGAGGGCGAGGTGTACAGGGTGCCGGGGCGTGGCACCTACGCCAGTGAGACAGGACGGCGTTACCTACGGCAGCTCGGGTCGATCGAAGACCTGATGAGCCTGTCCGACGACACCACGATGGAGGTGCTGGCGGGGCTGCGGCGCCGGGTCGACGTCGACGCCGCCAGCCGACTGCGGCTGGACGACGACGTCGTGTACTCGGTGGTGTTTCGGCGCCTGCACGACGGCGTGCCGTTCGTCTTGACCACGGTGCATCTCGTGCCGTCGGTGGCACAGCAGGTGCTGGCGTCGTCGGCGTTGACCGACGGCGCCGTCGGCACGCACACCGTCATCGGGCTGCTAGAGCCGCATCTCGCGGAGCCGATTGCCGAAGCGGCGCAGTCGATTACGGTGGCGCCTGCCGACGACCTCGTGGCCGACGCGGTGGGGTGTGAGGCCGGACATCCGATGCTGCGGGTGGACCGGTTGTACTCGGATGGCAGCGGCAGGCCCGTCGAGCTGTCGGTCAGCCACTTCCTGCCCGAGCAGTACACCTACAGGGTCACGCTGCGCAGGTCCGGCTGAGCCTGCGGATAGAAGCGGCTCGCCCATTCGCGCAAATGCTTGAAGTCATCGGCCTCTGACGGCGCCAGCGCAGGGTCATCCTGGTATCGCTGATGTCCCCAGATCGGGATGTCGTCGGCCAGCAGGCGTTTGACCGCGAGCAACCTGTCGTCGTAGTCGAGGTCCTCGGATACCCAATATGTGGCGAAGATGTCGATGGCGCTGTCGTCTACGGGGGTAGGGCAGACGGACACGATCTGCCTTCCGTCGCCGTGGTCCTCACACTTGAAGCCCAAACCGACGCCGTACCACCACACTTCAACAGGATCGCCTCCACCGAACGCCAACCTGGCGTGCCACGTCGAGGTGTTCGAGGCCGCGGCCAGGACGGTCGGGCTCAGGGGGACACGATGTACGAACCGGTAGTGCTGTACATCGACGGTGTTCTCGACGACCAATTGCGGAGGCACCGCAATCCCACCGAAGAACTGTTTCTCATCGGGGCCGATGGGCCGGAAGTAGTGTCGACCGACCGGGCCGTTGAGCTCTTGGTACATGTCCGGCACCGACCAGAGCGGGTCTGACTGCTTGATCCCGTGCCAGATGTAGATGCATTCGTTTAGTTCGGTGGCGGCCCAGCACCGCACCCGCCGGTCCTCCACCGGGCACTGTTCGTAGGGAATGTGAACGTTGCGGCCGTCGGCGCCGCTCCACACCCAGCCGTGCAGCGGACATTGAATACCTCCCTCGACGACGCAGCCGCCGTGGGACAGATCGGCACCGAGGTGCCTGCAATGGGCGTCGAGCACACGGACCACGCCGCTGAGATCGCGGAACGCGACCAGGTCTTCGCCGAAGTAGTGCAGCGCCTTGACGTCGCCGACCTCGAGATCGGCGCTCCAGGCGACCTGGAACCAGCCAGTGGGTCGCATGCTCGGCAACCCCATGCCTGCCAGCCTGCCACTGTCTGCTCGTGATCGTTGGGTCAGTCTGGGGATTCGTGTAATTGCCCGCCTCCGAGCGACACTCTCGCTAAGTAGTTAGCGGATCGAGGAAGCGAGCGACTTTGTCGCTCGGAGCCGGGCAAACAGTTGTACTCAGCCCGGCGTGATTTCGTCGATGAGTCCCCACCGCAGCGCCGTGGCGGTGTCGATCGTCCGGCCGGTGAGCACCAGGTAGGCGGTTCGCCACCGGCCGATGCGGCGGGTGATGCTCACGGTGCCGCCCGCGCCGGGAATCAAGCCGAGGCTCAGTTCGGGTAGGCCAAGCACCGCGTCGGGATGCGCCCGCACCCACCCGCAGTAGGCGGCCATCTCCAGCCCGCTGCCCAGCACCTGGCCGTGCACCTCGGCGCGGCAGTTGCGGGCGAGACGGGCGGTCAGCTCGTCGAGCACCAGCGCCGGGCTGTGCCGGGTGCGGGCAAGATGCGCACTCGCGGGGTCGGCGAACGTGCCGAACTCGGCCAGGTCGCCGCCGCTGCAGAACGACGGGCCGTTGCCGGTGAGCACCACCTCGGTGATCGACGGGTCGAGACGCGCGACCTCGAGCGCCTCGAGCAGTGCGGCACGCATATCCGTGGAGAACGCGTTGTGCCGTCGCGGCCGGTTGAACCGGATGCGCAGGCCGTCGCCTTCGCGGTCGGCCTGCACGGGATCAGGGATGGCGGGGACGGTGCTAGGCCCCCGTTCGGCCAGCCAGCGCGCGAACTCCGGTCCCGACTGCAGCGACGAGTACGCCAACGATTCGGTGATGACGCCGGCGCGGGTAGGTCCGGCGGGATCAATCGAGCGCAGCACGTCGTCGCAGACGGCCGCCGCCTGCGGCCATCGTCGGCATCGTTCGGTGAGTTCGGCGAGCGCGTCGGATACCGACGGCACGGTGATGGCCCGGCCGTCGTCGCACTCCTCGTCGGTCAGGGTGAATGTCGCGCCGTCGGAAGGCGATCCGACCGCGACGCCGACACCACCGGCGAGCTCGACCCGTGTCACGCGTATTTCTTCATCAGCTCCTGCTTGTACAGCTTGCCGGTATCGGTGCGCGGCAGCTGCGCCTCGAATGCGATCGACCGCGGACACTTATAGTGCGACAGGCGATCTCGCAGCCAGTCCAACAGTTCCTCACCGAACTCGTCGGTGGCGTCGGCGGGGTCCACCGTCTGCACGACGGCCTTGACACTTTGGCCCATCTCGTCATCGGGGATTCCGAAGACTGCCGCGTCCATGACTTTGGGATGGGTGACCAAGATGTTCTCCGCCTCCTGGGGGTAGATGTTGACCCCGCCGGAGATGATCATGTGGTGCCGCCGGTCGGTCAGGTAGAGATACCCCTCCTCGTCGAGATAGCCGATGTCGCCGACGGTTTTCCAGCCGTTCTTGTCGCGTGACTTGGCCGTCTTCTCCGCGTCGTTGAGGTACTCGAAGTCGAAGCCGCCCTCAAAGTAGATCTCCCCCGCCTGGTTCGGGGGCAACTCGTTGCCGTCCTCGTTGAGG